>JALXCE010000304.1 GCA_026991055.1 Caldifarciminota bacterium
TATCAGTGGAGGCAGTGATGAAGTACTTAATTTTTGCTTTACTTGTAACAGGGTTATATGCAGAGCAGGCAGCTCCTGATTTTACTCTAAAAAGTCTGCAGGGCAAAACCTACACCTTGAGTAAACTTTATAAAACTAAACCAGTTGTCATAGATTTTTGGGCTACGTGGTGCAGGTCTTGCGGGCGCGCGCTAAAAGAACTCCAGGAATTGTGGCTTTCCTCACCCGATACACTTTTCTATCTGATTTCTATCAACGAGGACAATCCATCCAAGATATCGCGCGTGAAGAGCATGGTGAAATCCCGGGACTGGAAATTTCCCGTACTCCTCGATTCACAGAAAAAGGTTAAGTTGATGTACAAGGTCATGGCTTTACCAACCCTCTATGTCGTGGATACAACAGGGAAAGTCGTATATTTCAGGGTTGGTTATAAGCCAAAAGAAAAAAACGATGTGAGGGAAGTTCTTGAAAAATGTGGTGTTAAATTTAAAGGAGGCAAGTAGCTTATGAAAAAGATTGTCGTAATCATACTCGTCATGTTGCTCCCCACAAGTATTTGGGCAGTTCAGAGAAAGGTGCTGGGGGAGCTTATCACTAATACTGCTTGTCCTGGCTGTGCAAGCGCCAACTACGCACTTGACTCTGTAATGATGCAGTTTCCTGACCAGCTTGTCGTTGTGAGGTATCACGCATGGTGGCCAAGTTCTTCTGACCCTTTCTATGCAGCCAATCCCGATGAGAATTCAGCAAGGATAAATTTTTATGGCGCCGATTATGATCCTCATCTATGGATTGATGGCACTGTGGATGGAGGTTATCAGCCCAGTCCCTGGCCGATATATATTCAGTCAGAGCTGAATAAACCCACATCCATCAGAATCAATATGCAGGTTCAGTATGATTCAACCAAAAATACGGGCTTTGTTTACACTCAGATTTCTAACGAATCAGACTCCACTCATAGCAATCTTCGTCTATTCTATGTTATCACCGAGTCCAATATATACTATCAAGCTCCCAATGGTGAGGACATTCATAATCAGGTAATGAGAGATATGATCCCCAATGCTACCGGTAAAGCGATAGATGTGCCCCCCAATCAGACAATTTATGATACTGCTGAATTTACCATTGACCCCCGCTGGAATGAAAACAACTGTCAGGTGGTGGTGTTTGTCCAGAACTATGCAACGAAAAACGTTTATCAGGCAGAAGCTCAATGGCTGTTCCCGGGGGTGGGGCTCCGTTATCTCAAATATCGTTTATCTGATCAGACGGGTGGTAACAATAATAACGTAGCACAGCCCGGTGAGACAGTTGATATGTATGTGACACTCCAGAATACTGGAAAAGTAACTTTGACCGGAATTTCGGCCACTCTATCGACAAGTGATCCCTATCTGACTATCACTTCAGCAAGCACCACTCTCGATACGCTCCCTGTCTTTTCACAGAGCGAGTGCCCAACACCTTTCACCATCCAGGTATCACCCAATACACCGGACAATTACATGACGTGGTTACATCTCTCTATGACCGCAAACCAGGATACATTTGTTGATTCCATACCTTTTAAGGTCACAAACCATCCCGGATTCTTTGACAATGTGGAAAACGGTGTGGGTGAATGGACACACGGAGGAACCAATGATTACTGGCATATAACAACTCGTAAAAGTCACAGCCCCCGTCATAGCTGGTATTCAAGTGACGATTCCACTCACAGATATGCCAATAATATGAACGCTTATTTAGAGAGCCCCTGGATTGTTATCCCATCTCACGGGTTCTTTCTATTTTTCCACTATTACAGTATTGCAGATGGAGATGTGGGACTTGTCGAGATATACCAAGGAAATGATTGGGTAAGATTGAGCGATTTTACTGGATTTCACCCATGGGGGGCTGAGAACTTTAGTCTGTCAGATATTGCTGGAATGGTCACTAAATTTAGATTCAGGCTCGTTACGGATTCAAGTTCTGTGAGAGATGGCTGGTACATAGACGACGTGCTTGTAGGTCCGTATACGGATGTTCAGGAGAGAATCTCACCACGCGTCCAGGGTAAAATTGTGTTAAATGGATTAGTTTCAAACGTTCTTAAAATGAACGTTTACTCACCCATTAACGGAAGGATGAATTTTGCCATCTTTGATGCGTCAGGGAGGTTGAGGAAGTCCTTTGAGAGAACTGTTAGGGCTGGCGGCAATAGACTTGAGATAAGGCTGAGTGATCTCGGTGTCGGTGTTTACTTCTTGAGGTCAGGAGATAAAAGTTACAGGTTTGTGGTAGTGAAATGAGGAGATTAACGTTTGTATTATTGTTAGTGGTTTTAATGGGAGGATGTATAAAGCGGAGCCGCCTGTTTGCTCCGCAAACAGGCGGCTCCGCCCCCGTTCTCATCGAACTCTTCTCCAACGATGCCTGCGTCCACTGTCCCGAAGCTGAAGAAATTATCGATTCCCTCATGCAGGCTGATTCCAACCTCTACCTTATCAACTATCACGTAGGAGTTCCCGATGCCAGCGACCCCTTCTATCTCGCAGATTCTGAGGATATCAATGCGAGAATAGTTTACTACTACGGTTCCACCAATCCAGGTACCCCATATCTCGTGTTCAACGGAGTGGCAAGCTACACGGGAACCTCGGGCGCACCTTCGTGGGGAGCGAAGATTCAGGAATTGCATAACAGGAATTACAGAAAAGTTCTTAACCTGAGTGGGGTCTATAACACTGCTACACGCTCTGGAACCCTCTATATCAGTGTTGATACCACCTTTGATGGAGCAAAAATCAGGGTGGCTATGGTTGAGTCAGGGATTCACTATCAGGCACCCAACGGTGATACGCTTTATAACTATCTCCTCCGTGACATGGTGGGGGGTGCCGAAGGAGCGAGTGTAGACTCGACCGCTTTTGCATTCGAAATTCCCCATGCTATAAATCCAGACAGTGTCTATTTCGTGGTTTTTCTCCAGGATGACAATACAAAGGAAGTCGTGGATGTTGCGAAGATAGCTCTCGATGATCTTGCCCCATTAGTTGTGCAACCTGTGGATGTGTACGCTGCTGATTCGATTCTCTCGATCTCTCCAAGGCTCCAGGTGGCGACAAAAATATACATCCACAACGACCAATCTGTTGACGATACCTTCTACCTCAGTATTGATCGGGATTCTCTCGATTCTATCTGGCTTGTAAGCCTGTGCGGCGATTATTGCCTGCCATTCCTTCATACCATAGACACAGTTGCAGCAGGCGAGATTGATAGCACTTATCATGTTGAATTTTACCATGCAAACCCAACAGACCCATCTGGAGTTGTCTGGATTAAGGTCTGGTCTCTTACGGATTCCACGATAAGAGACTCCTTCAGATTAACAGTGGAGGCAGGAAAATGAACATTTTTGTAATGGTACTGATGAGTTTAAATTTATCACTTTCCAGTGGAATTGAGACGAGGTTTTATAAATCCGACGGTGTCAGAATCATCGAAGAAACCGATATCGGTGCCTGGCAGGGGAATTTTTCACTTGGACTCAACTATTCCTATTTCCACCCGGAGACCACCATGGCTTTTCAGGAAAGATTGGGTGTTCTCAAAGGATATGCGGAAACCCACAATCAGCACGTGTTGCTTAGAGTAGGTTCCTCTTATGTCACCTTTGGGCGCGGATTAATCCTCTACGCAGCAAAGGATGAAGTCCTGAAGATGGATAGGTTCATAAACGGTCTTTACATGGAGGTAGCTGGCTCTGCTGGCATAGTCAAAGCATTTGGCGGAATTTCAAAGGTTTATATTGACCATCAGCTTCAGCCAGATTCCACGAGTTTGCTGCTCGGCTCAGATGCACTTTTTAACTTCATGGAGGGCGTGAAAGTGGGTGGAAGCGTACTTGAGGCAAGGGCGAAAGACAACACGAAGACTGACTACTATTCACTGAGAACCATCCTTGGGAAAGGCCCCCTTGCCATGTATTTTGAATTTGGAATGAGGTCTGGTTTTAATAAAATCCTCCAGATGGAAAAGCAGGGCTTCGCGGATTATTTGTCCATTTCCTATTCCCGTGAGAATTTTGGAGCGGTGGCGGAATTTCGCGATTACTGGCTCTTCGGGAAAGATTATGGCATTCCCCCTACATTGAATAAATCCGGGATTTACCTGAATGAGGCAATGGATGAAAGGGCAGCGGCACTAACTTTAAACTTTGCCCCTTCGGACTTCTACACAGCCAATCTCTCACTTTCCCGTCTGTACTCAACGGGTTATTACGGTGTGAAGAGTGATATGAATGAAATCTTCTGGCAGAACCAATTTCAGGGCGAAACCAGATATGGTGAGATAGATTTAGGCTATCTAAAGCTCACAAATGGCCAGATTGCAATTGGAGTTGGAAGGAGAGAGGAGATCGAGCCAGAATTTGATTATGGATGGCAGATGGGGACTTACAGCCTCGAGATTTCTTTTAAAAACAGGAAAAGGATAGACGATGGAAAGCATTACACGGACAGGGATGTGGCTTTTAGTATCGGATTTGGGGAGAATTACGGAGTCATCTTTACTCTCCAGAATAGAGTGGGTGATCTGCGTAACAGGTGGTCAAACGTTGAGTTTAAGGGGCAGATATTCAATAATTTAAGCCTCGATCTCATTGTAGGTTCGATGAGAGGAGATTTTGTGTGTTCAGGTGGAATCTGCAGGTATGAGCCTGAATTTAGCGGAGTGATGCTCAAGGCGACGGTTGTCTTCTAAAATGGAGCTTAAAAGAGAGGAAAAGAAGAGAAAGAGAGCTTTCTGGATTTCATTTTTTCTACCCGGATTTGGCCAGCTATACCGTGGCAGAATCGGGTCCGGATTGTTTTTCATAGCCATTACATACCCGAGCATTTACTTTTTTACCAAAGTTTACAAGGGCATGAGCCCCGCATTTATTTCTGTTGTCATCGGGTACCTCACTATCTGGTTTCTAAATCTCCTTGATGCCTATAAGGGTCCCATTTATCAAAAGCCTCCGTGCAGGCGGGCATGTCCCGCTGATATTGACGTTGCAGGATATATCCAGCTTATCCGGGAGGGCAGATTTGACGATGCCCTCGAATTGATAGCTAAGAAGGCACCTTTCCCCGGAGTTCTTGGATACCTTTGCCCTGCCCCCTGCGAGAAGGCGTGTTCGAGGAGGCGATATGACGAGCCTGTCCATATCAAGCATCTCAAGCGGGCTGCATCTACTTACGGGAAGTTAGAATTTATGCCGCCGAAGAATGAAAGAAATGTGAGAGTTGCAGTCGTTGGAGGCGGGCCTGCAGGCCTCTCTGCTGCCCACTACCTGAGACAGGCAGGATTCCGCGTCACAGTGTATGAAAGGGAGCCCGAGCCTGGTGGGATGATGAGGTATGGTGTCCCCGATTACAGGCTGCCGAAACACATTACTAAGAAAGAAGTCCAGAGGTTGATTGATGAGGGAATAGAGTTTAAAACGGGCGGTGAATTGGGTCGGGATTACACTGTGGATGAGCTTTCTAAAGAGTATGATGTTGTTATCGTGTCTATCGGTGATTATGCAGCAAGAAGACTCGGTGTTGAGGGGGAAGACCTTGAGGGGGTTTATACAAGTCTGGATTTTCTTTTCCGGGTTAATAAAGGGGAGAAACCAGATGTTGGTGATGAAGTAGTTGTAATCGGCGGTGGAGATGTCGCTATAGATTCTGCGCGTGTTTCACTGAGAGTTGGAGCAAAGAAGGTTACAATCGTTTCTCTTGAGAAAACAGACCTCAAGTCACCGGAGAGACTCCCTGCAGATGATAAGGAGATTGAGGAGGCACTTGAGGAGGGGATCGTTTTCCACGGGGAGCTTGGTGTTAGGCAATTGGTTTCAAAGGACGGGAAAATAGAGGTTCAAACCAAAAGGTGTGTGAGTGTATTTGATGAGAAGGGGAGATTTAATCCTAAATTCGACGAGTCTGTTGAAACACCGGTTTTTCGTGGAGACTCAGTAATTGTGGCAATTGGCCAGGGTGCTGAGAGGCATCTCCTTGAAAATATTAAGGGTGAAAATGTTTACATCATTCAGGGCGCTCCTCTTGTGGTTGAAGCAATTGCAAGGGGAAGAAAACTTGCCGAAAAGATAATAAGGAAATACGATGGGCCTATTAAAAGCTTTATCAACTGGCTCTTTAGCTTTGAATACTATGTAAAGCCAAAGAAACTTGATAAGAGGCCAGAGATTTATACTCCTGTAAAGATCGAGCAGGAGCATCCAGATAAGAGGAAGAGCTCATTTATCGTTATAGATAAAGAATTTTCACTGGAAGAAGCAAGAAAAGAGGCATCCCGCTGCCTCCAATGCCCATACCGATATAAGGTATAAGTTATCTCACCACCTGAATTATTTTCACTTTCTTGACGTTGTAGCACTTAGTGAGATTAGCTTTTGAAGTCCATTTTAAATTTCTGGTCTCTGGATTGATAAAACCGTATTTGAGTTTGCTATACGGAATGTCTTTTTCAGGGTGATATCCATCATCTCCCACAAATCTGTATCTGGCACTGTCTGGAAGATTTAAGGCCTTTGCGATGAAGATAACAGGGACCATCCCGTTTGGGGTTGTCTTCATTGTGTCGAGTGCCACAACGTACGTGAGCGAATCGACCTTGACCATGATTTTATTTCCTGCCAGCAGAGGCAAGGTAAATGCAAGGAACAGTAACAATTTCTTCATTCTTATCCCATCCCTTTAAGCTCTTTCCAGATTTTAACGGTTACCGGCACTATAGGGGTTATGAGTTCTAAAAGGGCCTTTGCATACTGCTGAATTTCCCACTGTGCGTGGGGATGTATTCTGAGCTCGATAAAATGGAGCAGATTGTGGAGGTCAACCGTGCCGTAAAACTGAGTGTACATGGCCTGGGGCAGGACTGCCCTCGCAAGCTCCCTTGCTACCCCGGCTTTGAGGAGCTCCCTGTACTGCTTTACAGACAGTTTACACGACTCGATATAGGCCTCAACCGTAGGAGTTTCCTTACCTTCATAAACATTAAAGCAATACTCATCAGCCGGTTCCTCAATGGAGGCCTGCTTGTTGGATGGGGATTGTTTTCTGAACATAGCAGGGACGTAGAATTCTTCCTTTACTTCGGTGTATCGGGAGCTAATTTCGTTGTAACTCCAGGTCCTGTGCCTGTGCCACTGACTACGAACAAATAGAGGGCATTTTATGTGAAACTGGAATTGAACGTGCTCAAATGGGGATGTGTGCCGGTTTTTCAAAAGATACCGAATGAGCTTCTCATCCTTTTCAGACATTTTATCCACCCTTTTGCCAAAGCTTACACGCGCAGCGTTGACAATGGTTGTGTCATCACCCATGTGATCAAGAAGAGCGACAAAGCCTTTATCAAGTATTCTTATTGCATTTGGTGGCATATCAAGGTCTTTCATAATTTCCTCTCCGTTTTCTGGATTTCCTCAAGGGCAGCAGCAAGCCCCAAAAGGTTCAGGTCAGGATTATAATGAAAATCCACAAGCTTTTCCTTAAACCGTTCCCCACCTCCCCCTGTAAGGAATTTTTTAACGTCCATCTCAACTTCATTCTCAATACTTTCGGTGATATAGAGTATTGAGCCCACAGTGCCGTGGAGAAGTCCTATTCGAAGGCACTCGGATGTGCTTCTCCCAATGAAGGTTTGAGGCCACATTGAGAGGTCAATTTCCTTTAACCTTGAGGTCTTTTGAGCAAGTCCATGCAAAATTGTCTCAGGTGACGCAAGAATGGCACCTCCAGCAAAGGTTCCATCCCCACCAATGAAATCAATGGTTATCGCCGTTCCAATATCCACCACCACTGAAGGCCCTCTTACAAACTTTTTGATGAAATATGCATGGGTTATCCTGTCTGCACCTAATTCTGAAGGATTCCGATAAAGAATTTTAACACCCGATGCGGTTTTATATGTAAGCTGCATAGGGTTTTTACCGGTCCATTTTTTCAACGAATCCGTGAGCACATCATTTATTTCAGGCACCACAGATGAGAAAATTGCAACTTCCGGCTTAAATTTTCGGGGTAGGTCGAGCCCCTTGTGTGCCTTTTTTGTCTCAATAAAGGTTTTAAAAATCACCTTACCATTTTCAACAAGCCCGACATTCACCGTGGAATTTCCGGCATCAACAACTGCAATCATAGTTCCTCAAATCCAAAAATTTCATAGATGTTAAACTTTCCCATGTCTGTCTCGAGATTCAGGTCCTTATCGATTGCTTTTATTTCGCAGGTCAGGGTATTCCCTTTGTATGTAAAACGAGCCTTTTTGCCAATCACACTTACATATTTCACCCATCTATCATAAGCCAGGTCAGGTGAATCTATCAATCGGTTGAACTCCTTCAAGAATGTGTAAAGGATATCATTTCTATCAAAAACTTTCCCTGTCTCAATAAACATCGAGGTTGCAAGGTTTTTTATCTCATCGGGGAAGCTGTCCTGGTTCACATTTATTCCGACCCCTATAATGAGAAAGTCCGATTTTCTCTCACCTAAAATTCCAGATATTTTTTTATCCCCGATGTAAACGTCATTTGGAATCTTGATACGCGGGTTCAGTCCATAGTATCTGAGGGTTTCAGCAACAGGTAGGGATGTAAGAACGATGAGTTTTGAATCAGTTTTAAGACCTTTAGAGCGCATGCCGATGGAGAAATAGAGACCACCCGGCTTTGAGACCCACTTGTGTCCGGCTCTGCCTCTTCCACCTGTTTGCTCCTCTGCTGTAACCACAACCGGTGGCTTTACGCCTGAAAGCAGCAAATTCAACACCTCATCGTTGGTAGATTCCACCTTCGTGAGTTTCATTATTTTATAACGGTCAAAATTTATCATGGGTCTCCTCGTACTCCTCAATCAAGAATTTAAAGTTTTTAACAGCCAGAATGCCACCGATAAAGGCACTCAGATAGTATGTGAAGAAGCGCCAGATAACAGTGTAAATTCCAAGAAGTGGCTTTGGACAGATACTCGAGAATACAAATGCGGCTCCGAGCTCCATTACACCTGAGGCACCCGGTGTTGGACTGTAAATGAATAAAACCTGCGTAAGAATGTGCAGGGTAATTGCCTTGAGAATGGGGACCTTAACACCGATTCCGTAGAAGATAGCCGGTACCATCAAAAGATGGAGTGGAACGGAAATCATGGTTAGAACAGATATGACCAGCAACATACGCCATCTTCTAAGGCTGATGAGGGAGCCGAAAGATTCGTTGAAAATCTCGAGTTCCTTTAAAAACCAGGCCACAATCCTGTATTTCCTCCATTTTCTGATCAAAATCGGCCATCTGGCAAAAATGAAGATAAAGGCAACTATGGCAGCAATAGCAGGGATAACAAATTTCAGAGGTTTATATGCCCAGGAGATGCCGAGGCTATAGACAAGAAATGGTGCGAGGAGGAGCAAAAAGAGAAAGTTTGTCATACCCTTCAGAGTGATAGCAGCCGAAGATTCTCCCGCACTCACCCCTTTTCTCGATAGAAGGTACATCTGGAAGGCAAATCCGCCTCCCTGAAAAGGAGTGGAGGCAGAGAAAAAGAAGCCCACAAGAAAAACTTCCAAGACGTATCCAAGGGGCAGGTCTTTCCCGGTCATGCCCTTTATGATCATTTTGAATTTGTATGAATCCACGAGGAGACTTACGATGTAAAGGATGAGTGTGAGGAAGAAATATTCCACTCGGATGGATTTAAGACTCCGGAGCGTTTCTTCTGAGTAGGTAAAAATGAAGATAACAAACGCTGCCGCCACCCACAGCACGATCCCGATAAATATACCTTTTTTAAGCTTCCTAAGGAGGTCCATAAAAGATTGAAAATAATATTGCCCCCATACGAGATTTTGAAGGTGTGGAATTTGTTTGTACGAAAATTTCTATACACAAAAAAATTTCTCTCCCCGCATAAATACCTGCGGGGAGAGGAATAAGGAGAGGGGCTACATATTTCAAATTTTTCGTATAAAATGAACAATCAAACTCACTTGCCCCCAGAGACAGAAACTTAAATTTTAATTTTCAAGCGGAATACCCCCATTTGCTTTGCAAGTGGGGGAATTTGGGCCTATCTTTAGATATAGAGAGTGATTTTCTGAACAGTCTCTGGGATAAAATGTATTGGCTCGCCCTTTATTTTCTAAACCTGGAAAGTTTAAAAGGCTGGAATATCATTCCTCGATTCTAATGAGCTCGTCGAATCCCTCGCTCATCTCCGGCTCCTCTAATTTCCCGGCGAGTCTTAATATCACTTCTTCCCAGTTTATCCCCTCACCTCTCCTTGCCACATCCGGGTCCTCCACACGCCTTTTGATACAGGTTTCTATCGGTAGGTCAAAGAAGACGCCGACAATTTTAAGATTTTTAGCCCTTTTCAGATGCGTGTAAAAATCCTTTTGTTCCCCGAATAGTGATGGCATCTGCGATTGAATAAAGAATTTTCTAAACTCCTCTTTTATGGCATGTTCTAAGGTAGTCTCGTCAAATTCCAGTCTTTCAAATATCTTCTCGATTATTATCTGATCCGGCTCGCGAAAGAGGCTCATTCTCTCTTCCTGCCACTCTGAGAAAATGAGATTGGCCAATTCGCGAACTTTTACCGCAGGCATGATGAATCGTTTCCTTGTTTCCCTATCAACATTGGTCCGGTCAACTACGACATTAAAACCCCGTACGAGGGTCGTAACGTAAATTGAGAATTCAAACTCACGATACAAAGGAGCATTGTCTCTGATAAACCTGTAGAAGCTTACCATTTGAAGGATGTCGTCCATGGAGATTCTAAGTGTGTTTTCTGGGTCTTTTGCTATGAGCTCTTTTGCGTATGTGGTTTTACCAGAGCCTGGAAGGCCGATAAGGATATAGACCATTTGCATAATGGGATTTTAAATTTGCGGGATGGTTTGAATCAAGGAGGATGAAAATTGTGAGGGGCGGCGCCCGAAGGGCGCCGCCCCCCTCATCAAAAATCTATTCCACTTCTTCCCAGCCAGTGATTATCCCCTTTATGTAGGAGATAACTGTATGACCGGTTGTACCCAGATAAATGTGTGCTATTACAAAGGCAAAGAACAGAAATGCCCCGATCAGATGAAGCGCAGCAATAGTTCTGAGACTCCAGTGTAAACCAATTTTGGGGAGGTCGGGAGCGAAGTAGTAGAGGATTCCCATTATCACCTGATATGGAACGAGAATGAAAACAATAACAAGATAGGTCACTCTCTGCAGCGGGTTGTATTTGTTCTCCGGAGTTTTCTCACCTGGATGAGGCTCCCCTTTAAAGATTCCGTATGTGTAAAATCTGATTATTGCTTTGAATTCTTCGACTCTGTCTTTACGGAATAACTGCTTCCACTGTCCAATAGTGATCCACCAGAAAAGTCCAAAGATTGTGTTTATAACAAGTGTCCATCCGAAAATCTCGTGAAGATAATGGGCCTCTCTGAATCCAAATATGTGCCAGGTTCCGTGCACCTCAAATCCGGTCAGGATGAGCATTATTATGGAAATTGCCTGGATACAATGCCAGAGTCTTTCAAATATTCTATAAAGATAGACCTTTTTCATTTTTTATTCCCCCTTTTTGGAAAACAGACGAATTCCACCATGTATGACAACACCTACGAGAGTTGCGAATACCGCGAGCCATCCGAGGATTTCGATGAGTTTGAATCTGTCTCTTCCGGGCATGTATATACCCT
>JALXCE010000305.1 GCA_026991055.1 Caldifarciminota bacterium
GTTATAGTTACGGCCGCCGTTTACCGGGGCTTCGGTTCGGGGCTTGCACCCCTCCCCTTAACCTTCCGGCACCGGGCAGGCGTCAGAGCCCATACATCCTCTTTACGAGTTAGCGGACTCCTGTGTTTTTAGTAAACAGTCGCCAGGCCCTCTTCGCTGCGACCCCTTTCCGCTACTACCCGCGAGGGGGTTCACGTACTCGGGGCACCCCTTCTCCCGAAGTTACGGGGCCAAGTTGCCGAGTTCCTTAACGGGGGATCACTCGCGCGCCTGAGCATCCTCTGCCCGCCTACCTGTGTCGGTTTGCGGTACGGTCACCCTGGCTTCAACGTTAGCGAGGCTATTTCTCGGTGGCGTGGTCCGGGGTAGTTCGGGGTACTAATTTCCCCCTCCCCATCACCTCTCAGGGTTGGGCCCGAAGGCCCGCTCCTCCGGATTTGCCTGGAGGAGCCCCCTACAGGCTTAGACGCGGTAATCCAACACCGCGCTACCCCTTCCCTTCCACGTCACCCCGCTAACTCCACCAGGGTGGCGCAGGAATATTAACCTGCTTCCCATCCCCTACGCCTTTCGGCCTCAGGTTAGGGGCCGGCTAACCCAGAGCGGACGACCCTTGCTCTGGAAACCTTAGGCTTTCGGCGGGGAGGATTTCCACCTCCCTTATCGTTACTCATGCCTGGATTCTCACTTCCCGTCAGTCCACAGCCCCTCGCGGGACTGCTTCAGCCCGACGGGAACGCTCCCCTACCAAGACGTTTTCTCCGGCAGCCACTGGGTCCCGCGGAGCAAAGCTCAACGCGGGGAATCCAGGGGCTGCGAGCCCGGTAGAAAACGCCTTCCGCGGCTTCGGCAGCTGGCTTAAGCCCCGATAAATTTTAGGCGCGGGGGCACTCGGCTGGTGAGCTATTACGCACTCTTTAAATGATGGCTGCTTCTAAGCCAACATCCCAGCTGTCTTAGCGCCCCCACCTCCTTTCACACTTAGCCAGCATTCCGGGGCCTTAGCCGGCGGTCTGGGTTGTTCCCCTCTCGGCCATGGAGCTTATCCCCCACGGCCTGACTCCCGGGAAGCATGTCACGGTATTCGGAGTTTGGTTGGGTTCGGAGGGACTATGCCCCCCTAGCCCATCCAGTGCTCTACCCCCGTGACACTCATTCCCGAGGCTAGCCCTAGAGCTATTTCGGGGAGAACCAGCTATCTCCGGGTTCGATTAGCTTTTCACTCCTACCCACAGCTCATCCGAGGACTTTTCAACGTCCACCGGTTCGGGCCTCCACTGGGTGTTACCCCAGCTTCACCCTGGCCATGGGTAGATCACCCGGCTTCGGGTCTACCCCCACCGACTTAACGCCCTATTCAGACTCGGTTTCCCTACGGCTACGGTCCAGAGGACCTTAGCCTTGCCGGTGAGGGTAACTCCCAGGCTCATTAGGCAAAAGGCACGCCGTCAGGCCGCGACGCGGAGCAAAGCTCAACGCAATCGCGGACCCTCCGACTGATTGTAGGCGCCTGGTTTCAGGTTCTATTTCACTCCCCACACTGGGGTGCTTTTCACCTTTCCCTCACGGTACTTAGTTCGCTATCGGTCGCCAGGGAGTATTTAGCCTTAGGTGGTGGTCCACCCAGATTCCCTCAGGGTTCCACGTGCCCCGAGGTACTCGGGAACATGTTCCAGGGAGGCTCACCCTTTTCGCCTACGGGGCTATCACCCTCTATGGCGCGGCTTTCCAGCCTGCTTCGGCTAAAGGTGAGCTTTGTAACTCCCCGGCCGGTCCGTGGCCCGGCCCGAACATGTCCCACTACCCCGCCGTTGCAACGCCCACGGGCTTCGACACAACGACGGTTTAGGCTCTTCCCCTTTCGCTCGCCGCTACTCAGGGAATCGCGGTTGCTTTCTTTTCCTCCGGGTACTGAGATGTTTCAGTTCCCCGGGTGTGGCCTCATTGGGGTATGGATTCCCCCAATGATGACAGGGGTTTACCCCTGCCGGGTTTCCCCATTCGGGCATCCCGGGATCAAAGGCCGCTTGCGCCTCCCCCGGGCTTATCGCAGCTTGCCACGCCCTTCATCGCCTCCTGGCGCCAAGGCATCCACCAGACGCCCTTAGTAACTTAACCACTTACCTGAACCAAACCCACTTCATTTTCAAAGACCAGAATGCTTCCTTACCTTATCCTTTTGTTAAGGCTCTATTAATATATCCCCGCCACTGTATATTGTCAACCCTCTTATACAATCAAATTTTATCCCCTGTTTACAACTGAATTTCCTCAATCCACTGGCTTTAATCTCGCAAGAAAATGCCTCAAATACGGAGGTTCATAAACTATCTCAAGCCCCTTTATATGCGCCTTTTCGTCCCTCAATTTCCTCATAACCTCGATAACATAATCCATGTGTGACCTCGTGTATACTCTCCTCGGGATGGCAAACCTTACAAATTCGTGCTCAACCTCCTTATCCTTGCCAAACATCAGTGATCCGATCTCAACGGCCCTTATCCCCCCTTCTAAATACAAAGCTACCACAAGGGCCTGGGCAGGGAAGTTCCCCTTTTTGATATGTGGCAAAAACCGCGATGCCTCCACATAAACCGCATGTCCACCCGTCGGCCACATAACAGGAATTCCCGCTTTTTTAAACCCTTCGCCAAGGTATCTTACCTGTCCTACCCTGTACTCGAGATAGCTTTCGTCAAGAGATTCCATTAATCCCACAGCAATAGCCTCAAGGTCTCGCCCGGCAAGACCACCCTACGTCGGGAATCCTTCCCACAGAATAAGCATCTCCTTAAACTTCAGTGCAAGTCCTTCATCATCTGTCGCAATGTACCCACCAATATTCACAAGCCCATCCTTTTTGGCACTCATGGTCACAATATCCGCGTAAGAAAGTGTTTCCCTCACAATTTCAGGTATGGATTTTTCCTCGAAGCCGGGCTCGTATTTTTTAACAAAATAACTATTCTCAGACACCCTGCATGCATCGATATGAAGGAGTACCCCGTACTTTTTTGCAAGCTCGTGCACTTTTTTGATATTTCCTATGGAAACAGGCTGCCCTCCCTGTGTATTGTTGGTCACCGTCATCGTAATGAGCTTAACCCTATCACCTCTGGCTTTTAAAATTTCCTCTAACTTCTCAAGGTCAATGTCACCCTTAAACATTTCATCGGAAAATATATCCTTTGCCTTTGGTGATGGCAGGTCTATTACCTCTGCACCCTGAAACTGGAAATTGGCCCGCGTTGTGTCAAAGAAGGTATTCGAAACTGCAATAAGTCCATCCTGACCACTAAATAAAACATGCGCGATTATCTTCTCAGCAGCTCTCCCCTGATGAGTTGGTATCACGTGTTTCTTGCCCGTGTATTTTCTAACCGCCTCCTCAAATCGTTCAAAACTCGATGCCCCGGCGTAGGATTCATCCCCCAGCATGAGAGCTGCCCACTGAAACTGACTCATGCTCCCTGTCCCCGAATCAGTCAAAAGGTCGACTGTTACATACTTCGACTTGATGTTAAAAACATTATAACCCGCCTCCTCCAGAATCCTTTTTCTTTCCTCCTTTGTTGTCAGATAAATGGGTTCAACCGACTTAATCTTAAAAGGCTCAAAGGGATAATCCATAAGTCACCTCCTTTTGCGAATTATCCAAAGCACTTAATTAAGAATGCCGATAATTTCGCCTATGGAATGAAAACCTTCTTTATCAAGGTATTCATTAAGCCCGTCGATTATCTTGAAAGGTATTCGGGGATCAACAAAATTTGCCGTCCCTATCTGGACAGCCCTGGCACCAACAAAAAGAAACTGGAGTGCAGCATCGAGAGAATCAATTCCACCAATGGCAATGACAGGCACATCCACGGTTTGAACAAGTTTCCAGACAATGTAAAGGGCAACAGGCCTTATGGCAGGGCCAGAAAGTCCGCCAAATTTTCTGCTTATTGAAAATCTCTTCTCCCTCACATTGACGTGCATACCGAGCAATGTGTTAATGGCACTGATGGCATCAGCTCCCCCGTTAATAGCAGCCTTTGCCTCTTCCTCGATATCCACAAAATTTGGAGTTATCTTCACCCACAATGGTTTTCGCGTTTTCTTCCGAACCCCACTGACAAGCTGCTCGAGCATTCCGGGATTTCGGCCAAACTCCATTCCACCCTTTTCAACATTGGGGCAGGAAACATTGAGCTCAATGGCATCAATCCCTTCTGTATCATCGGCAATTTCCACAGCCTCGAGGTATTCTGCCTCTGTATCCCCTGAAATGTTGGCAATTACTCTGACGCCCAATTCTTTAAGCTCTGGCAGTTTGGTTTTCACAAACTCCCTGATACCTACATTTTCAAGTCCAATGGAGTTAATGAGTCCACATGGGGTCTCAATCAGCCTTTGAGGTGGATTCCCCACTTTAGGTTTGATGGTTAATCCTTTAGAAACAATGCCTCCGAGCTTTTCTACAGGAAGCGAATCCTTCAGCTCGGTCCCATATCCAAAGGTGCCTGATGCTGTAAGCACAGGGTTTTTAAATTTAACTCCAGCTATTTCTACGGAAAGGTCAGCCAATTTGAATCACTTCTCCCGCTCTCGTGGGCTTTGTTTTATCAGGGTATCTTTTGTAGAGCTCGGCAAAGGGGACGAGCCCCGTGCAGTGAGAGAGTCGAAATTCCTCCACCTCGTATTCTTCGAGTTTTCTAAATAGTTCATGAAGTTTTTCGGGTGGGTATCCCGAGAGATGGGTACCGCCGATAACAAGTCTAATCCTCCCTTCTCCAGTAATCCTGATAGCATAATCAATGGTGTTGAGTAACCCAGAATGGCAGCATCCCACTACAATAACAAGTCCCTCATCCGTTTTAACGAAAAGAGAAGCGTCGTCAGGGATAATATCCTCCATCATGAAGCCATCCACCTCAACCCTGAAACGTGGAGAGCGGCCTTCAAAGCCGAGGTCACGGGGAATTTCACCGGAGAACCAGACATCTTCGAAGATCTCAACAGGCTCCGTGGTAAATCGGAAATCGGCCCCAAGACCTTCAAGATACTGTTTTGACCAGTACATGCCGATGTAGCGGAGATTACCATCAGGGTCGAGGGCAAATCGGTTGGAGAAGATTTCAGGGTGTGCGAAAATGGGGAGGGCGGGGTGGCGGAGCTTTAAAAGCTCCGCCACCCCGCCCGTATGATCATAATGTCCATGACTTATTACCCCAACATCAATCTCGTCCGCACTCACACCGATCTGGGAAAAGTTAAATCTGAAAACCTCCGGTGTCTTCCCGAAATCAAAGATTATCCTCTTGCCATTATGCTCTACAAGGGCAGAAAATCCATGCTCTGCCCTGAAATTTCCACCAAAAACATAATTATCTGTGATTACTCTGATGGTGGTGATGCTCATTGTTTTTCTTTTGCAGAACTCTCTTCGGTTTTGCAAAAATCATCCTTCCAGCATCCGTTTGCAAAACCGAAATCACGGAGCATTCAAGCTCCTCGCCAATATAATCCACTCCGTTCTCTACCACAACCATGGTGCCATCCTCAAGATAACCGATACCCTGGTCTTCCTCTTTACCCTGTTTTAGAACTTTGACATGAATTATATCACCAGGCACCAGGATAGGCTTAAGCTCCTTCGAGAGCTCGTTGATATTCAGCACCCGAACGCCCTCTATATCAGCCAATTTTTTGAGGTTGTAGTCAATTGTCAGTATCTTTGCCTTCTTTCTCTTGGCAAGCTCAATAAGCTTGTGGTCAACCTCTTTGACCCTCGGCACGTCTTCAGATGAAATAATCAGGTGAAAATCTGGAAGCTGCTGCAATTCCTTCAAAACATCAAGCCCTCTTCTCCCTTTGGTCCTCTTTGCATGATCCTTAGCATCGGCAATGTGCTGGAGTTCACGAAGGACAAACTTCGGAACAATCACCTCTCCCTCAAGGAACCCTGTTTTGGCAATGCCAAGGATGCGGCCATCAATTATCACGCTTGTGTCAACAATTTTTGGCGGGACACGTCCCTTCGAGTATCCCTTTTTGTGATAAAAGATGTCTAAAAACTTAAGCTCATCTTTTTTGTGATAGGCAAAACTGCCAAAGAGATAAAGTATCAGGATGTTAAAAAGAATGTAAACATAAGGCTTGACGCTTGCAAGGATATCAATTTTTGTTACAAAGAAAGCCAGCAGGTTGGCCGTGACTAAAGCCACTGTAATACCTGCAAAAAGAGCAAGTACATCTCTTGACCTTTTTCTAACAATAAAATATTCGAGTCCCAGCAGTGCAGCTGCTGTGACAAGGCCTCCTATCAAGCCAACGAGCAAGCCATATCCAAGCCTGATTATTATCTCTGAAACAAGCACCGTGAATATAACAAAAAACAGCAATCTAATCGTCGTCAACCAACGCATAGTTGAATCGCCTCCTCTATATTTTTTACTTTTACTATTTCCAATTTGCTTCCCTGTAGCTTATGAGCGGTCACAGGAATATACGCCTTTTCAAAGCCAAGGCGTTCGGCTTCATTGATCCTTCTATCAATGCCCTTTACGTGTCTGATCTCACCTCCCAGTCCAATTTCTCCAATAAAAATTGTTTTTGGTGGCAGTGGGACTCTGCGGAAGGCAGAAACAATGGACATCGCAATTCCCAGGTCGCCACCACTCTCCGTTATTTTCAGCCCTCCTGTTATGTTAACAAAAATATCGGAATTTCTCAAGGAGTAGCCCGTTATTATTTCGAGAACCGCAAGAATCATGGAAAGTCTGCGGGGGTCAAATCCCGTTGTATTTCGCTGAGGGACGCCAAAGGTGGACGGTGCGACAAGCGCCTGGACCTCCACGAGAAGGGGACGCACACCTTCAAGTAGCGCTATGACTGCCACGCCTATCCTTTTTTCATCTGAATGTGTAAGAAAGTGAGAGCTCGGATTGGTTACTTCGACAAGGCCATTTTCCTCCATCTCGAAAACACCAATCTCGTTGGTGGAGCCGAAGCGGTTTTTTACACTCCTCAGGATTCTAAGCCCCATCTGCCTTTCACCTTCAAGGTAAATTACGGCATCTACCATATGCTCGAGCGTACGCGGACCGGCGAGAGAGCCATCTTTTGTCACATGCCCCACGAGGAATGTTGCAATATTCCGGGATTTTGCAAGCCTCATAAATTCTGCCGCGCACTCCCTCACCTGAGAAACAGAGCCAGGGGCAGAAGTTAAATCAGGATGATAAACAGTTTGAATGGAATCCACGAAAAGGATATCTGGTGAAACCTCCTCAATCTGCTGGATTATGGTCTTCATCTCCGATTCAGCAAGCACGTATATATTATCGCTTTCCACGCCCAATCTTTTTGCACGATCTCCTACCTGCTCAAGTGATTCCTCAGCTGTGACATATAGTATCTTCTTCCCACTTTGAGCAAGTTTCCCTGCTATCTGAAGCAGGAGTGTGGATTTTCCGATTCCCGGGTCACCTCCAATGAGAATCAAAGAGCCTGGAACAATACCTCCACCGAGCACCCGGTCTACTTCACCGATGCCCACAGGGATTCTCTCCCTTCTGATGGACATTACCTCTGATAGTTTCTTTAGCTCAACACCACTCTTTTCAACAAGCCATCCTTTCTTACTGTCTTCAACTGGCACTTCGACAAATGAGTTCCATGCTCCACAGTTTGGGCATTTACCGAGCCATTTAGGGCTTTCATACCCGCAGTTGGAGCACACGAATTTTGTCTTTTTAGAAGATTTTGATCTGGACATACTTCTTCGGATGAGCCTTTATGTCTTCGAGGAGAGCTTTTAACGACCTCAGAGTAGAATCCATGGAATAGTAGAGAGAATCGTTTTGAATAAGTTTACCGAGTGTTCCTTCACTTTTTAGCATGACAATTGTGAGCGAATCGAGGTCAGTGATAAGTTTATTGAGGTTTTTGGATGTAGAATCTGCGCTCGCAATAGATTTTTTCACCTGAGGTGATAGGTCTTTCACAACACCCCTCAAATCCACCATGAGTCCAGTTAATGCGTCAATCAGGCTGTCAGTTCTGTTTGAAGTTTCGACAATTTTCTCCGATGCCACCTTTAGCACGGATGAGGTCTGGCTCATTAGTTTGAGACCATAGGCAATAACTGAGTCCGACGAGGCGAGAAGCTCTCCCATCTCAGAAACCACCTCTCCCATGTCTTTTTGTGTGTGTCCAATGATTGTGGAATAATCGGGTAATGGAGGCCCATCGCCAAGGGTAAAGGAGAGTCTCATCTGACCTATGATCCCAAGACTTACCAGTGTTGCAGTGGCTCCCCTACGGAGTCTAATACCTTCGAGTCTGGCAACTATGATCACACTGTCCCCGTAAAGCTGAATGTCCTCGATCCTGCCTTTTGGCACTCCCATCACCGTTACAAGGTCTCCCTTGTTTACCCATCCTATCTTCGAAAATTTAACCCGGTAAAAATGGTATTCCTTGCGAAACTGAAAGTTCCTGAGCCAATAATAACCCAGGATCAGGATAACGAGTCCCACAAGGATTGTGAGTCCCACCTTTATTTTGACCTTTTTGTCATCCATAACTAATACCCGAAAGTCGCCTGGTAAATACTACCGTGGCGGTTAATTACAAGGTTGAGGATACCCCTTTTCCTTGCCTTTTTCAATCCTTTAAAGATATCGGATTTTTTCTCAATCTTTACACCATTGATTGCAAGCAAAACATCCCCGCGCTGAAGACCTATGCGGTCGGCAGCAGACCCGGGTTTTACCTTGAGTATTACAAGCCCCTCGCTTGTAGTGAGATTCAACCTGTGGATAAAGTAGGGTGTGATTTTCGCAACTGTGAGCCCGAGGTCCTTTATAAATTCACCTTTCTCAGAAATTTCAATTGCCACAGCTCTTACAGTGAATTCTCTTCCATCTCGAAATACCGTCATCCTCAGCGTATCACCTGGAACCAGTGCGTATGTGAAATCCTCCCAGTCACCAACGTTGTAAAGGTACCTGCCGTTGATTTTTTCAACAATGTCGCTCTCCTGAAGCCTTTTCTTTACAGGGCTCTCGGGGTCAATTGAGGAGATCAGGACACCGTAAAGTTTTTTATAACCAAGGGCTTTTTTAAGGTCAGGGGTAAGATTTTGAACATAGACACCTATGTAACCCTCTCGAACCTTTCCGTATTTTATAAGCTCGCGGGCGATTTTCATTGCCGTATTGATGGGAATGGCAAACCCCATGCCCTCTGAACCGCCGGATTTGGAGAATATAAATGTATTTATTCCAATGACTTCCCCGAGACTGTTAACGAGAGGACCTCCGGAATTGCCCGGATTTATTGCAGCATCCGTTTGAATCATATCCCGGTAGAGCCTGTTTTGCTCCTGGACCTTGATGGTTCTGTGGACAGCAGAAATCACGCCCACAGTAACCGTTGGCTGAAGGTCCTCAAGAAGAAATCCAAGCGGATTTCCGATGGCAATTGCCCATTCTCCTATAAAAAGTGTATCGGAGTTACCAATGGGAGCAACCGGAAGATTTTTACCATCAATTTTAACCACAGCAACGTCCAGCTTTTCGCTCGCGCCGATGAGCTTTCCGTCAAAAGTGCGACCATCTGGAAGTGTAACTTTTATAATCTCTGCATTTTCCACAACGTGTTGATTTGTCAGAATGTATCCACGTTTATCAAAAATGATTCCTGACCCGAGGGATTTGACTTCTTCTTTGAAATATTCGGGTGGAAAGAAATCCCGCCAGAAATCTCCCCAGAAGGAATCGGAAAACGGGCTTGCTGCCACCACCCTGTGAGATAGAACGGAGATGGAAACAACAGAGGGGCCCACTCTTTCAGCGGCCCTGACTATTGCCGTTCTCCTTGAATTTTCAAGATTTTCCGCAAAAGAGAAACCTAAAGCAAAAATCAATGAAAATAGCAAGATTTTTCTCATAAAATCCCCCTGCTACTTCATTCTGTCCTTGACCTTCTCCCAATCCTTTAAAAATCTTTCAATGCCAATGTCAGTCAAAGGATGTTTTACCATCTGTCTAAAAACCTTGGGAGGAATGGTTGCAATGGGCGCACCAAGAAGTGCGGCCTCTACCACGTGCATTGGATGCCTTATTGAAGCGACAATAACTTCTGTCTCGATATCAGGATAGTTATTAAAAATCTCCACAATTTGAGCCACAATTTCCATGCCATCGTTTGATATATCGTCGAGTCGTCCAACAAAGGGAGAAATGTAATTTGCACCCGCTCTTGCAGCGAGAAGTGCCTGAGAAGGTGAGAAAACGAGGGTTACGTTTGTTTTAATACCTTCACCCGAGAGCTGTTTTACCGCTTTCAACCCCTCGATACCGAATGGAATTTTAATGACTATATGCTCATGAATCTTTGCAAGCTCGCGTGCCTCCCTCACCATTCCCTCATGGTCCTGAGAGACCACTTCGGCGGAAACCGGACCTTTCACAATCTCGCAAATTTCACGAAGAATATCATGGGGATGTCCTTCTTGCTTGGAAAGAAGAGTTGGGTTGGTTGTAGCTCCTTCAACTATACCCCAGTTGGCAATTTCTCTGATCTCTTTTAAGTCGGCAGTGTCAATGAATAACTTCATTTTTAACCTCCTGTGATTTAGTTTTTTAAGTATAAATCAAAACACACGAATAAAAATCCCGAAAAATTACGAAAAATCAAGCCCCAGAATTTTATTCTTAATGAGATTGTTCGAAAATCCTCTTCCTAACCTCCCCACGCACTTCGTGCGTGGGCGGATAAGGTAGGGAAGAATTTTTCATTAAAATTCAAAGGCTTCGAAATTTTTCGAACAGGCTCATGCTTGGTGGATTTTGAAGCTTCGTTTACCGATTTAAGTTGTTAAGCGGGTCTTATCACCAATCTAAAAATCGTTTCCTCTCCACTTAGAAAATCAATAAACGGATTCCCTGTCATAAAATTTTTGTGATTTTTCGAATCACGCTCCGTCCGTCCGTCTTTCATAAACCACGAGTTTACATTATAATAGAAACCGTCTTTTGAGGTTGACTTTGTAGATTTGTTGGAGTAATATAAGTTTCCCAATTTTATGGAGGAGAATTATACTATGAAGACTTTTTTGCCGAAACCTGATCAAATTGAGAGAAGATGGCTGATAGTTGATGCTACAGACCAGAGTCTGGGGCGTCTTGCTTCAAAAATTGCCCTTCTGCTTCAGGGGAAGAGAAAGAGTATATACACGCCCCATATCGACACAGGTGATTTTGTTATCGTGATTAATGCGGACAAGGTGAAGCTCACTGGTAAAAAGTGGGACCAGAAGGTATATTACAGGCACTCGTTCTATCCTGGTGGGCTCAAGGCTCGGACGGCTCGTGAGATTTTCCAGAAGAATCCTGCTGCTCTTGTGAGACTCACTGTCAGAAGAATGCTCCCCAAAAACAGGTTAGGAAGAAAAATGCTCAAGAGATTAAAGGTTTATACCGGCCCCGAGCATCCGCATCAGGCTCAGAAGCCGGAAGTTTTTGATATAAACAGCTTTAATTAGGAGGTAATTGATGGAGGGACCAAAAATCATTTTCGCAACAGGTTCCCGTAAGAGGGCAGTTGCCCGCATAAGACTAAAGGAAGGGGTCAAGCCCATCACAATAGTCAATGGAAAGGACCTAAAAACCTATTTCGGACGTGAGGACCTCATTATTCATGCCCTTGAGCCACTAAAGGTCACAGGGCTCGAAGGGA
>JALXCE010000306.1 GCA_026991055.1 Caldifarciminota bacterium
GCTATGTGATGAGGAGGGGATAAGATTTACGAGGTCGAGGCCGTACAGGAAGAATGATGCGGCGTATGTGGAGTCGAGGAATTATTCGATTGTGAGGAGGCATGTGGGGTGGAGGAGGTTCGAGACGGAGGATGAGCTGAGGGTAATGGATGAATTAATGAGGGTGATATCGATGAGGTTCAACTATTTTATGCCGACGATGAAGCTTATGGATTATGAGAGGGTGGGAAAGAGGAAGAAGTGCAAGAAATATGAGATAAAGACGCCGTATCGGAGGTTAGTGGAGAGTGGGGAATTGGGAGAAGAAGAGGAATCGAGATTAAAGGAGAGAAAAGAGAGCATAAGATTTTACGAATTAACGATGAGAATAATAAGGCTTAAAAACGAGTTGGAGAGGGCATACAATAGAAAGAGGAGGGAGGCGGGCGATGGGTCAAATAAAAAAGGAGGTATAAATAATGATTAAAACAGAACTTAGATATGCTACAGGAAGATTTAATTTTGACGAAAGACGCAGGACGAGAACCTGTTAAAAAATTCATTCTTTATATCTACATTTGGGAAACAACTGGACCTAAGTCACCCTCCCCTACTTGATTTGGAAGTGGGAGAGGTTTTGGGAGGGGGCATTCCGCTTGAAAATTAGAGATTTAGGATGAAAACCTCAGGTACGGGTGAAAAGGAGTTTGAATACTCACTTTATAAGAAAAATTTGAATTATGTTGCCCCTCTCCTTTTATCCTCTCCCCGCAAGTATTTATGCGGGGAGAGGAGTATTTTTGCGTTTGGAAATATTCGAACAAACTCACAGAGCGAACTTCGGGGAGGCTTTAAGTGGGGGGGGAATTCCTCTTTAAATCCTGGATAAATTGAAATTTTTTGAACAAACTCCCAAGCTTGATTTAAAGGATTGGGGGCATTAACTTATGAGTGAGGTGATGGCAATGGAAGGCGTTGTGGAAGTTGAAGTTTATGAGATACTACTTGATGAATCGGTGAAGGCTCCTGTGGTAGTTTTGAGGGAGAAAAACGGCGACCGGATTCTTCCCATCTGGATCGGTCAGGCTGAAGCCATATCTATCGCTTATGCAATGGAGGAGATTGGAACTGAGAGG
Organism: Caldifarciminota bacterium; assembly: GCA_026991055.1. GTDB lineage: Bacteria > Hydrothermota > Hydrothermia > B15-G9 > WFZT01 > WFZT01. The sequence goes on from JALXCE010000306.1 coordinate 1,116, forward strand.
CCACTTACCCATGATTTGATAAAGCTCATAATAGATGGCTTCGGTGCAAAACTCGATAAAGTTGTCATAAATGACCTTCGTGATAACACCTATTTTGCAAGGCTCATCTTTAAGATGGATTCAACTATAATAAGCATTGATGCCCGGCCATCGGATTCAATTGCTATAGCACTCAGGACAAAATCACCCATCTACGTTTCCGAGAAGGTTTTAAAGGAAGGGGGCGCAACAGCAGAGCAATGATTACGGAAAAGTTACCCTCCCCTCAATCCCCTCCCGCAAGCGGGAGGGGAGGAGAAAGTGGAAATCCGCGTAGCTGGATAGAAAGAGAAAGTGGAGCTCCACAAGAGGAAGGGAAAATAAGAATGAAGAATGTGAAATAGAAAATTTCTCCCCAGATGCTTTGCATGCGGGGCAATAACAGGCCGACAATAGCTTGACGCTATAATTTCAGGGCAAAATAATTGAAACTATGGAAAAGTTAATGGATTCCCGTGAGATGGCTTTGGTGGTCTCAAAAACTGCCGATAGAATCATCGAAGAGTTTGGTGACTTGCAAAACCTTGCACTGATCGGTATAAAAACGCGTGGTGCTCCCCTTGCAGCCCGATTGGCAAAAGAGATTGAAAGTAAAACCGGCCAAAAAATTCCCATTGGTGAGCTTGATATCACTTTTTACAGAGATGACCTTACACTTATTTCCAGTGCCCCGGTTGTGAAGGGCACGAAAATTGATTTTGACGTGAACGACAAAAATATTATCCTCGTTGATGACGTTCTTTACACAGGCAGGACCGTAAGAAGTGCACTTGATGAGATTCTCACTGATTTTGGAAGACCCAGATTGATCAGGCTGTTCGTAATGGTGGATCGTGGAAATAGAGAACTTCCCATCTGTGCAGATTACGTTGGTAAAAAGGTTTTCGTGCCAAAAGACAAAATCGTCGATGTGCTACTTGAAGAAATTGATGGAAGGGACGAAGTTATAATTAGAGAGAAACAGGAGGATTGGAAATGATATTCGAATTAAACGTCAGGTCTTCTAAAAGAATTGAGATGATTGACATAACATCCCGCGTGAGGGATGTTGTGAGAAAATCAGGTGTAAAAGAGGGAATTTGCACACTTTATGTTCCCCATACCACAGCGGCGGTTACTATCAACGAGAATGCAGACCCGTCGGTGAGAGTTGATATTGAAAACACGCTCTCGAAGCTCGTTCCATACAACGCAGGATACGCGCATCTTGAGGGAAATGCGGACGCACACATCAAATCTACGATGGTAGGTCCCTCTGAAACTCTTATCATCCGCGATGGCGACATCTTGCTTGGTACCTGGCAGGGAATATTCTTCTGCGAGTTCGACGGCCCTCGCTCAAGACGTATCTACGTTAAAATCATAGAAGGTTAGCATGTTCCTCGCAAGCGCTTGCCTTGTGGGTCTCTGTACCCGTTATGATGGCAATACAAATACAGACCCTGAAGTTTTGAGACTTTTTAAAGAGGGGAAGGTAATTCCAGTGTGTCCTGAGCAGCTCGGTGGTCTCCCCACACCGAGGGAGCCTGTTGAATTTGACGGGGGAGACGCTCGAAAGGTCTATAAAGGTGAAGCAAAGCTTGTTGGAGTGGAGTCAGGCGTTGACCGAACAGAAAATTTCAAAAGAGGGGCAGAAGAAGTTTTGAAAATAGCAAAATTGCTCGAGGTTGAGGGAGTTTATTTGATGGACAGAAGTCCCTCATGTGGGGTAAACTCGGTTTATGTAAATGGAAAGCTTGCTCATGGAATGGGAATGACTGCATTTCTGCTTGCAAAGGCGGGATTTAAACTCATTCCCCGTTCACCGGAGGGAGAGATTTGCCAAGAGAGAAATTTATAATAGATACAAGTGTTTTCACAAATCCTGACACGAGGACAGTTTTTGGAGAAACCACACAGGAGGCCTTTTTAAACTTTATCGAGCTTGCGCGAAATGCCCGCAAGCACATTGATTTTTACATGCCCCCATCTGTTTATGAAGAACTTCTGCATTTTGTTGAAGAAAACGAGCTTCCTGGTGATGCAGAGCTGGTGATCTATATCAAGCCTCCCAAACGATTTGAAATAATGGTCCCCGGATTTTTGCTCTATGAGTTGATTGAGGAACTCAGGGCACGCATTGATAAAGGGCTTCGCGTGGCCGAGGAGGCTGTCCGCTCTCCCGAGGACAGTGCGAAGACCATTAATCGTCTTAGAAACAGGTACCGCAATGCAGTTCGAAGCGGTATCATTGACTCAAAAGAGGATGTGGACCTTATTCTCCTTGCCATGGAGCTCAATGGAGCTCTTGTTACAAGTGACCATGGCATCACAAGATGGGCTGAACGACTGGGAGTTAGAACAGTCAATCCAAAGGCTTTAAAATCCATTGTTGACAAGTATGTGAAAAAATAGGAGGAATTTTTATGCCGGAGAAATTAATTAT
>JALXCE010000307.1 GCA_026991055.1 Caldifarciminota bacterium
CGGCTATACCCCCTTCCACTCCCACCCCTGGGAACACGAGGTCTTCATATTGAATGGAGAAGGTGAGCTGGTAGGTGAAAACGATACCATGCCATTCAAAGAGGGGGATGCCATATTCGTTAAACCCCTTGAGTATCATCAATTTAAAAACACAGGAGACGATGATCTGAGGTTTATCTGTGTGATCCCGATTATAGATTAGTTCCCTTACTGCTCCCGGGTTTTACAAGAGGTATTCCAGCCCTGCAAAGCGGGCATTCCTCGGGTTTGTAATTTTTAACTTTTACACGCAAAAGCGAAACCAATGGAACTCCTGCATCAAAATTTTCACTCCTGTCGATAAACACAAACGCCCCAACAATTTTTGCTCCAAATGGTCTTATGGCTTCGAAAGTTTCAAGCAACGATTTTCCGGTTGTTAAAACATCATCAACCACGAGTACCCTATCTTCGGGCTTGAGCTTGAAACCTCGCCTCAATACCCTTCCACCGTTCTCGCCTCTCTCCGCATAATACGCCTTTACCCCCAGTTGACGGGCCACTTCAAAGGCAACAGCAACTCCACCTATGGTTGGCCCCACCACAACATCCGGAGAAAACTCTCTCAGTCTATCTATCACAGTTGATATTAATCTCTCCGTCAGACGCGGGTCCTCAAGGATGCGAAACTTCTCAAAATATGTATCGGAATGCAGACCTGAGGTGAGCAGAAAATGCCCCTTTAAGATGGCTCCTCTTTCTATTAAAATCTTCTCGACGTCTATCATTCTAATTTAACGAACAGACTGGACTCGCCTGTGGCTTTGTTTAGCTCCTCCATCAATTTATCAATATCTTTAACCCCGTACTTTTCAGCATTTTCTCCGATGGTTCCCCATAACGGCTCACCACACACGAGAGCAGGAATCCCAAATTTTATCATAACTTTAATGGTTTGAGGCCATCTCGTTATAACTTCTTCGACAGTCATTTCTGGCGTTATCTTCTTTTCCATGCCAATCATTATAATCTTTCAAAGTTAAACAGGTCAAACAGACGATAGCGTGTTCGGAAATGTTCCCCCCTCCCATCCTCCCCCCACACACTTTGTGCGTGGGGGGAGGAATATGGTGGGGGGGATTCATATTAAAATTCCAAATAAACTTGGAATTTTTCGAACAGGCTCAACAGACGAGAGCGCATCGCTTCATCTGAAATTTCTTCCATCAAACTTCTAAATGTTTATCAAAAACTTCCAATATCATGCCGGGCTTCTTGTTTTAAATTTCGACCACAATATTCGGAATCATCTTTGATGTAAATTTATGGATATTTCTAAATTTGAAATTTTTACACCAATCCGTTATATTGAGGGGCAAAAAGGAGGTAACATTATGGTAGAGAAATTACAACTTCTCTCCGGACTTGCCATATCCTACGGTCTGAAGCTTCTGGGGGCTATTGCTATATTCATCATTGGAAAATGGATTTCCAGAAAGATAGCAAATGTGACAGAATCGATGCTTGAAAAGAGCAAGACCGATGAAACATTGAGGTCATTCCTCGGCAGCGTGATTTACGCAATCCTTCTGATTATTGTGATAATAATGGCTCTTGGAACACTGGGAATTCAGACAACATCATTCGTGGCCGTTCTTGGAGCTGCAACCCTGGCTGTCGGCCTCGCTCTCCAGAGCAATCTGTCAAATTTCGGCGCTGGGGTTATGATTCTCTTACTCCGACCGTTCAAAGTGGGAGATGCAGTTGAAGCGGGTGGTGCCACAGGAATCGTTGAGAGTATCGGTATTTTCAGTACAAAGATTAAAACGTTCGACAACAAAGTGGTGATTGTGCCCAACTCAAGCATAATCAGCTCGAATATCACAAATTATTCCGAAAAAGACACACGCAGAATTGATCTTGTCATAGGCGTCGGTTACGATGACGACCTTAAAAAGGTTAAAGATGAACTGTGGAGCATCCTGAACGAGGACGAAAGAATCCTGAAGGACCCAGCGCCTACAGTGGCCGTATCCGAGCTTGCCGATAGCAGTGTAAATTTTGTGGTGAGACCCTGGGTTAAAACATCTGACTACTGGACCGTGTATTTTGACTTGCTTGAGAAGATTAAAACGAGATTTGATGAGAAGGGGATCAACATCCCGTATCCACAGTTGGATGTGCACCTGGCGAAAGAATGAAAATCGGTCGCTTCCACTTGTCTAAAATCTGAAATGATGAAGTAATGAGGGGGGGCGGGCGATTTTTAAAAAATCGCCCGCCCCCCTCAAAATTCATTCACACTCCCCCAGCAAGTACCAGGTCAAAAGAACAGGTAGCAACGACTCCTATCAAGTAAGGCTGAGGCAGTCCACAAAGATTGCCATCTAAACATGCTCTACCGTTTAAAACAGGTTAAATTTTTCATATTAGCACAAAAGAGTCATTGACATGTAATGATTCCCGATTTTATCATCTATCAAAATTTCTGGAGGTTCCTATGAACAACGTAAAAAAATCTTTAATATTTGGTCTCATAATTGGTGCTGTGATAGCCTTTGTAATCTCCCTCATTGGGGCTCAGATCGTTCAATCAACCTCAAAACCTGAATTCTGCGCTTCGTGCCACGAGATGAAGCCCATGTACGAAACCTGGCTTAAGGGGCCCCACGGTCCTCTCTACGAGAATGGTAGAGGCGTGGAGCGGGCAAGGTGCGTTGACTGCCATCTGCCCCACGGAACAAACGTTATCAACTACCTCATTGCAAAGGGCATAAGCGGAACAAAAGACTTTGTGGTTCATATCACAGGCCCCGGGAGAGTTGACTGGGAAAAGAAGTTAGATGAGCCTCAGAAGTATGTTTACGTCAAAAGCTGCCTCCACTGTCACACAAACCTTACAGATGCACCGGGTCTCAGCGACGATGCAAAAGAGGCCCACAAAGAGGCCTTTCAGGATACAAAATACCCCAACTGTCTTGATTGCCATGATTATGTAGGGCACGGGGAAGACTTCGCCGACAAACTACAGGAATACTTGAAGAAAAAATAAAATTCCTATCCCTCGGTGAATGGAAAGCAGTGTGAATGGGAAAATTATGGTTGAATTTTAGATTCGTGTATTTTTCCATTCTCCCCTAACCCCTCCTTCCAGAGGAAGGAGGGAAATTTCAATAACTCGGCTCGAATAAACTTATAAATTTTTGTGTGTATAGGGGTCTAAAAACGTCAATTTTTGAGAAATAAAAGATAGGTTCAAAAAATTCATAATAAAAGGAATACCGCAACTGATATTCCCACTGCTCACTTCGTGTGTGATGGAAAATAGAGAGAAGGAATTTTCAATCTACCCCAACACTCAAAATCTCTTTTTACTTTACAAGCCTTCCATCCACTAAATGATAAGTGGCCTTGAAATATTTACCGAGTTGCTCGTTGTGGGTAACAAGTACAATGGTTGTCCCCTCCTCGTTTAATCTGAGAAGCAAATCCATCAGCATGTCTGCGTTTTTCCTATCAAGATTCCCCGTTGGCTCATCAGCAAGAAGCACGTCCGGCCCGTTAATTAGAGCACGTGCCACTGCAACTCTCTGACGCTCACCACCGGAAAGCTCTGAAGGATAATGATGCGAGCGCCCCGAAAGCCCAAATTTTTCGAGCAACTCCCCTGCCCTCTTACCTGCCTTCGAGCGGCTCTCTCCTCTTATCAAAAGCGGCAGCATTACGTTTTCCAAGGCATTAAACTCCGGGAGCAGATTGTGAAACTGAAAAACAAACCCGATTCTAGTGTTTCTAAGCCTTGATAGAGCCTCGTCATCTAATGAAGTTATCGCCTTATTTCCATAGTAAACCTCCCCCTCATCCGGCTTTTCGAGCGTGCCTGTGATACTGAGCAGTGTGGACTTACCAGAGCCCGAGGGCCCCATTATTCCAATAAAATCCCCCCTATTAATTTCAAGGTTCACCCCCTTCAACACCTCAAGCAAAACCTCGCCCGACCTGTAACTCTTTTTGATCCCCGCAAGCCTCACAATTGGATCACTCATTTCTAATTGCCTCCAACGGGCTCAAAGAGGCAGCCTTCCTTGCCGGATAAAGGGTTGCGATAAATATGATCAGGAATGTCGCAACTACTATTGTTAGAACGTCTCCAGGATTAATCTGGACCGGCAAATGATCAACGAAATACACATCTGGTGGGAGCGAAATCAGCTTGTACTTTCCAATTAGAAAATCTACAAGCACTCCAAAAAGTCCTCCACCTACAGCACCAAAGAGCCCCACAAACCCACCAACAAGGATAAAAATTCTCATAATTCCCTTTGCCGTGATTCCCATCGCCCTCAAGACACCAATATCCCTCGTTTTCTCTACAACAAGGAGCATAAGCATGGCAACAATGGAAAAAGACGCCACGATGATGATCAGAATTAAAATGACAAACATGGCCAGTTTCTCAAGCTTCAGTGCTGAAAACAGACTCTTGTTCATCTCAATCCATGTTACCACTCTGTAATCAATGGGCAGGACCCGTCGGAGCTTCGCCGCAATCTCATGAGCCCTGTATGGGTCAGTAAGCTCTACTTCAATGCCAGATACCCCGCTTTTGAGTCCTGCAATGTCTCTTGCGCCTTCAAGGCTTGTTAATGCCACACTCGTGTTGAAATCATAGATACCGAAATCCACCACCCCCGAAACAACCACGTTTCTTGCCCTGATACCGGACATCAAATTCGTGGTCTTGCCCTTAAATGAAAGGATGGTGAGCGTATCTCCAGTAAAGGTGTTTAAATCAGAGGCAAGGAGAGTTCCAAGCACTACCCTCCCCTTCGAAAGGGTCAGGGTTCCCGTCACAACCGAGCTCTGAAGTTCCTTTAATCTCGGATCATTTTTAAAATCGAGCCCCTTTAGCACGATTCCGTCAGCTCTGTCCCCACTTTTGGCAACGCATTTAACGAGTATGAAAGGAGACGCGGATTTCACTTCGTGAAATCCGCGTAAAATATTCAAAATCGAATCCAGATGCTCCACAGGATTCCCATAGTAATCTGTGATAACGATATGCGGATTTATACCAAGAATCCTGTTTTTTAACTCCTGCTGCATACCTGCCATTACCCCGATCACGATAACAAGAGCAGCCACCCCAAGAAAAACCCCTAAGATGGAGAAAAATGACAGATATGAAAGTATCCCCTTACCCGTGAGCTTCAGGTACCTCAGGGCAAGGAAAACCTCAGCCTTTTTCATTCTTTTTTGGGCCTCAACTGAGGGAAGAGAATCACATCGCGAATCGAGGGCTGATCTGTAAACAGCATAACTATCCTGTCAATTCCGTAGCCAATTCCCCCGGCAGGTGGCATTCCCACCTCAAGTGCCTTTAGGAAATCTTCGTCAATCTCAGCCGGTATCTCAGCATCCCCGGATTTTCTGAGCTCCACCTGTTTTTCAAACCTCTCCCTCTGATCAATGGGGTCATTGAGCTCTGAGAAGGCATTGGCAATCTCCATACCCAGGATAAACAGCTCAAACCTTTCAGTAACAGCAGGATTTGACCTGTGCCTCTTTGCAAGGGGTGATATATCAACCGGGTGGTTCATCACAAAGGCCGGGTCCTTTATCTCATCACCAATGAGCTTATCAAAAAGCTTGTCCATCAATTTGTGCTTTGGAAGTCTGTCATATTTATCAATTTCATGAAATTTTCCAGCTTCCCTGAGCTTACTTTCATCTGCCTCGACAGGATTGAAGCCAAGTTTATCCGTCAAAGCCTTGACATAATCTATCTTTCTAAATGGTGGCTCGAAGGAGAGCTTTACCCCCTGATACTCGATCTCATAAGAGCCGGTAATCTCCTTTGCCAGTCCCGAAAGCAACTCTTCTGTCATCCTCATCATATCAGAGTAATCCCAGTAGGCAGCGTAAGCCTCAAGAAGGGTAAACTCAGGATAGTGAAGTCTGTCTATTCCCTCATTTCTGAAGTCTTTTGAAAATTCATAAACCTTCTCAAATCCGCCGACAAGCAGCCTTTTTAAATAAAGCTCATTGGAAATCCTTAAATATAGCTTTGTTCCAAGCACATGCGAAAAGGTTTCAAAAGGTTTTGCCATGGCCCCACCATAGACGGGCTGGAGCACCGGAGTCTCCATCTCGAGGAATCCACGGGAATTCAAGAAGTTTCGAATAAAACCGATAATCCTTGTCCTCGTCTTGAATACCTTCCTCGATTCTGGATTAACCACAAGGTCAACGTATCTTTCCCTGTAGCGGAGCTCCTTATCCTGCAATCCGTGCCATTTCTCAGGCAGAGGAAGTAGAGCTTTGGAAAGAATCTTCAAGGAGCTTGCAAGGACACTGATTTCACCGGTCTTTGTTTTTATAACCTTACCAGCGATCCCAACAATATCACCTGTATCAACAAACTTTTTGAAAAACTTGGAGCCATCCTCTTCAGGGAGTCCGTCAACCGACGTTACACCCTTCTGGGTAACAATCTGAATGTCACCGAATTCATCCCTCAGATGGGCAAAATTGAGCTTCCCAAACACCCTCTTGGTCATTATCCTGCCGGCAATTCTCACCTCTTTTCCTTCCAGCTCCTCAAATTTCTCTTTTATGTCCGTGGAATGATGAGTAATTTCAAAACGGTAGGGATAGGGTTCAATGCCCATCTCTCTGAGCTTTTTAACCTTCTCTTTCCTGACAAAAAATTCCTCTGGATATGTTCTCAATTTTCAAAACCTCCCAATGGAATGGCAAAATTTTAACCCAAAAGCACAAAATATTCATCCCGATACAAAAATTCGTCTCTGAACCCTTACAATTTTCACATCAATACATTTCCAAGAGGTGTATGCCATGAAAGGAGCTATATATCAATTCAAACCAGAGCTCGGGGAGGTGGAAAGGAACATAGGAAAAATGGCAGAAGCCATAAAGGGGATTGATGCAGACTTCGTGGTTCTGCCGGAGCTTGCCACATCGGGGTATCTTTTTCTTTCCATGGATGAGGTAAAACCTTTCTCCCTTGAGCCAGAGGACAAGAAACTTGCACCTCTCTATGAAATTTCTGCCAGTAAAGATATAATGATAGTGCTTGGATACGCAGAAAAAAGTGGCAATGTTGTATATAATTCCGCCCTTGCCATTTTGCCCGATGGAAAAAATTTTACCTACCGAAAGACACATCTGTTTTACAAAGAAAAGGACGCTTTCAAACCCGGAGACACGGGCTTCTTTGTGTTTGAATTCAGGGGAGTTAAATTTGGGATGATGATATGCTACGACTGGTTTTATCCTGAATCAGCCCGAATCCTTGCAAAAAATGGGGCACAGGTGCTGCTCCACGTATCAAATCTCGTACTCCCGGGTCTGGGGCAAAAGGGAATGGTCGTTCGCTCCATTGAAAATCGCGTGTTCTCCTTCACTGCCAATAGAATAGGCATAGAGGAGAAAGCGGGCATTTCGCTGAGGTTCACCGGTATGAGTCAGATAGTCAACCCACGTGGAGAGATTCTCTCAAAAGCTTCTGAAGATAACGAGGAAATCATTCTTGCCGAATTTGACCCTTCAGAGGCTCTTGATAAGCAGATCACCGAGCTGAATCATGTTTTCAAAGACCGCAGACCCGAGTTCTATGCGGACCTCTGCGATTAGTCTGATACTGATAATCTCATTTATCTGGGGCATATTTCCAGGAAGAGACCCGTGGTTTGCCCGGGATAAGAGTCTCCACTTCTCTGTTTCATTCATCATCTATAATTTTGCGTATATCCATACGGGCTCCCGCGATAAATCTTTCTCCATCACAATAGGCATCGGAGTCCTGAAAGAGCTCATTGACCTTACCATTAGAAAAACCGGATTTAGCTATAAGGATTTGCTCTACGATGTCTTGGGTGCCGGACTTGCGTATAAAACATGATTGGGACCATGTTGGGAAAACACCAAATTGATAGATATTTAAAAGGGAATCCCCCACCTTACTCCTCCCCCCACGCACGAAGTGCGTGGGGGGGGAGGATGGGCAGGGGGCAACATCCCCGTGAAAACTCAGCATCTGATAAGCGCGCTAAAATACCATCTGAGAGAGTTCGAAAAATCTCAATTTATTGTCTCTGCTATAACTTTTTATACAAATCAACCACACGGTGAACAAAAAATGGATAAGCCCAAAGTTCTGTTGGTAGCCCATTCCACCCCAACCCTCCCTTCCCAAAGGGAAGGGAGGGAATCTTACTCTTGCTTAAACCAGCAGAGGCAAAACCATTGTCGGAAAAGCGAGAAATTTCCCCTCCTTCCCTCAGGGAAGGAGGGGTTAGGGGAGAATGGGGAAGAATGCAACATCCTCGAGAAAACTCAGCATCTGGTTAGCGTGCTCAAAAACTATCCTGACTCTCAGGGCATGGAAGAACAAGAGTCAGCAATATTTTTGATAACATGATTGGAACCATTGTAAATACCATAACAGTGCTCATTGGCAGTACCCTTGGCACCATCATTGGTGACAGGCTTCCTGAGCGCATCCACACCAAAGTTATGGAAGGAATAGGACTTGTAACCATCCTTATCGGCATCAAAATGTCTCTCGAAGTAAAATACATCCTCGTTGTCATAGGAGCAATAACCACAGGAGCTGCCATTGGTGAAGCAATCGGGATCGAAGCATACCTCGAGAGGTTTGCAGACAGGCTGAAAAAGCGCTTTGCCCGTGAAGACAAAAAGGATTTTGTAACAGGCTTTGTAACCTCTACCCTGCTCTTTACCGTAGGACCGATGACCATCCTCGGTTGCATCCAGGATGGACTTTACGGAAATCACGAGCTCCTATTCGCAAAATCCATGCTCGATGGAATTTCCTCCCTTGCCCTTGCCTCGGCAATGGGAATCGGTGTTGTCTTCTCAGCCCCCGCAGTCCTCGTTATTCAGGGTCTTCTCACAGAACTCAGCTCGGTCTTCATTTTTCTCACAAAGTCCCCATTCCTTCAGGATTTCACATCAGTTGGTGGCCTCATAATCATTGCACTCGGCCTCAGATTGCTGAGGATAAGGGACCTGAAGCCGGGCAATTTCCTACCTGCCCTCGTCGTGGTGGTTTTCTTCGACTGGATTGCTATCCTGATCCCCTAACTTACGTGGATGGGTTTCGTCATATATCTTTTTGATCTTAGGAAGGGTGAGATTTATATAAATTTCCGTTGTGGAAATGCTCTCGTGGCCAAGTAACTCCTGAATGGTCCTGAGATCTGCACCACCTGAAAGCATGTGGGTGGCAAAGGAATGCCTAAGCGTATGGGGATGAACTCCATAAATGGCAGAAAGTTTCTTAAACACCTGATTGACGATCCTCCATACCATATCCCTTGTGAGAGGCCTTCCGCTTTTACTCACAAATAGGACATCGGAGCGCGGATTCAGCTTCTCCCTCACCTGTAAATACTGCAACAATGCCTCATAGGCTGGGGCACCCACTGGCACAATCCTTTCCTTGTTGCCCTTGCCAAGCACCCTGATTTCCCTTCTTTTGAAATCAACATCACCCATGGAAATCCCCACAAGCTCAGAGACTCGAATCCCGGTAGAGTAAAGTAGCTCTATAATAGCTCTGTTCCTGATATCAAGCACACTATCGGGCTTCCAGCCCTCAAGCATGCTGTTGAGCTTTTCCTCGCTTAAAACATCCGGAAGAGGTTTATCGAGCTTGATATTGAGAATTTTCGTTACCGGATTGGATTTTACGAGCCCGTTGATCTGCAAAAATCTGTAAAATCTTCTGATGGCAGAATGTTTTCTCCTGACACTTCTACGCGAATAACCGTGTGAGAAGAGGTCGCGAAAATATTTCTTAAGCTGAACCCTTGTAAATTTTGTGGGGTCCCGCTCAGAATACCTGTCCTCCATGTATTCAAAAAGGGCCTCAATGTCCCTTCTGTACGCTTCGACCGTATTCCGGGAGAGGTTTTTAACGGAAATGAGATAGTTTAGAAAATCTTCGAGCGTTTTATCCATTCTTCCAGCGTCTCCTGTGCCCTCCTGACGATAAACTCTCTTCGATGCTTTTTTCTGATATGAGGTGGGATGTCCTTGAATAGCCCGATGTTAGCGTTCATAGGCTGGAAATGTTTGGGGTCTGAATGGGCTATATAGTCGAGGAGCGCACCAATCATTGTGTGCACTGGAAAAACCAAAGGCTCTCTGCCTGTGGCAAGGAGATACGCGTTTATACCTGCAACAAGTCCCCCCATTGCGGCCTCCACATATCCCTCGGTGCCAACAAGCTGACCGGCAATAAAGATATTGGGCTTTTTCCTCACCTGCAAAGTGGACTCCATCACCGCTGGTGATTTTATGAAAGTGTTTCTGTGAACTGCTCCGTACCTCAAAAATTGAGCATTCTCAAGCCCGGGAATCATCCTGAAAACCCTTCTCTGCTCAGGAATTTTTAGCTGGGTCTGGAATCCCACAAGGGAATAAGCTGTGCGCTCCAGATTCTCAGGTCTGAGCTGAACCACGGCAAAGGGCTCCTTTCCAGTTTTGGGGTCTGGTAGCCCTGATGCCCTCAAGGGGCCATATCTCAGTGTCTCAGGCCCGCGCCTTGCCATCTCTTCAATGGGCAGACATCCCTCAAAATAGCGGGCCTTTTCCTTCTCCTCAAAATCATGCCCCATGAAAACCTCTGCGTTGATCAGAGCCTCATAAAATCTGTAGTACTCCTCTTCATTCATCGGGGCATTTAAATACGAAGAGTCATCCCATCCGTGCCGATCTTTAAAATAAAGTTTTGAATAATCAAGACTCTCCGCATCAACAATGGGGGAAAGGGCATCAAAAAACGATAAGTATTCAAGCCCCAGTAAATTTCTCAAATTCTCTGCAAGAGCGTCTGACGTGAGCGGGCCCGTGGCCACAATAACTAATTCATCTTCCGGAATCTCTGTAATTTCCTCGTGGATCACCTTCACATTGGGGAACTCTTTCAGGGTTTCAGTGATAAAATCTGAAAATTTTTCGCGGTCCACCACAAGGGCCTTGCCACCGGGAAGCTCTGCGTATTCCGCAGCCTTCATTATCAGAGAATCAAGCCTCTTAAGCTCAGCCTTGAGTAATCCATGGGCATTGTAAATGTCCTTCGATTTCAGGGAATTACTGCAAACAAGCTCAGCAAACCTCTCGGTTTTGTGAGCAGGTGTAAACTTTTTAGGCCTCATCTCGTAGAGCTCAACTTCTACACCTCTTTTTGCCAGTTGATATGCCGCTTCAGAACCAGCAAGACCAGCCCCAATCACTATAACCTTCATCCTATCACCTCGTTTAGAATTTCTGCAAGTTGCGCTGTAATCCTTTTTCTGTCAAACATCTTCCTTTTTTCCTCTTCAAGCAATTTTAATCCTCCGGATTTCCAGAGCCTGTAAATCTTTGAAATTTTCTTTAGAATCTCTCTTGGCTCGTCAGGCTCAACCAAAAATGAATTGCCAAGCCCTTCAATCTCTCTCCAGGCATCTGTTCCCCGCGGTACAACCCCCAAAATCGGCCTTCCTGCACCAATGTAATCGTAAATTTTTGAGGTAGAAATGTAGGGATATCGGGCTCCTTTGTCAATAGTCGCAAGTAATACATGCGCAGAAGCAAGCCTCTCTGGTATT
>JALXCE010000308.1 GCA_026991055.1 Caldifarciminota bacterium
GAAATCTGGGTTACTATATCATCTTTTGTCATGATTCCCCCTTATCTCAGTTCTTTGATTCTTGCAGCTTTACCTCTTCTCTCTCTGATGTAGTAAATTCTGGAGCGTCTAACCTTACCCCTTCTAATTACATCGATCTTTTCAATGATGGGTGAGTGAATCGGGAAAATCTTCTCAATGCCAATTCCCTGTGTGACTTTCCTTACCGTAAATGTTTCCTGAAGCCCGCTTCCTCTCCTTCTGATCACCACACCTTCGAAAGGCTGTAGCCTGATTCTCTCTTCCACTTTCTTGGTCTTTGGATTTTCCTTCATCTCTTTTATGCGGATATAAACTCTAACCGTATCTCCAGCTTTGAACTGCGGGATATCTTTCCTCATAAATTCCGACTCAATTTCCCTTATTATGTGGTCCTTCATGAGCCAATACCTCCTTAATAATTTCTTCCAACAACTTCTTTTCTTCGGGAGAGAGGTCAATATTTTCAAGCAAATCTGGTCTTTTTAAAAGTGTTCTCTTTAAAGCCTCTCTTTTCCGCCATTTTTCAATAAGCTTATGGTTGCCAGAGAGCAGAACTTCTGGTACTTCCATCCCTTCAAACTCGCGTGGACGTGTGTAGTATGGAGCATCGAGGAGACTGGATTCAAATGAATCTGTGCGGGCGGAATCCATATCTCCCATGGCATCAGGTAGAAGCCGCGAGAGCACGTCAAGCACCACAATCCCGGCTATCTCTCCTGCGGAGAGCACATAATCTCCTATGGACAGCTCGAGATCAACGTACTTTTCAACAATCCTCTCGTCCACGCCCTTATACCTTCCACATATAAAGACTATATGCCTCTTTTCAATGAGCCTGTGAGCAAGCTCTTGAGTCAATCTAACGCCCTGGGGTGAAAAATATATTACATAACTACCACCCGTTTTTTCAATAGCCCTTTTGAGTGGCTCAGGTTTAAGCACCATGCCGGGTCCGCCGCCATAGGGGTAGTCGTCAATCTGCTTCGGAGAATTCGCTATCTTTTTTAGGTCAAACAACCGCACTTCGAGTGTCCCGGCCTCAATTACCTTTTTAAGAGGCCCTACTTCCAGGAAAGGTTTAATGAGCTCAGGAAATATGGCGATGAAGTCAAAAATCCACCTTTCACTCATTTGGTAGTTTCACCACAATTCGGCCGCTATCTTTATCAATGGATTTTATGAACTCTTTCACAACAGGAATCATTATCTCTTTACCTTCTCTCGTGCGGATCACGAAAACCTCATGGGCCGGGGTGGTTTCTATGTACTCAAGCTTACCTATCAAAGAGCCAGATTCGTCAAAAACCTCAGCGTCTATAAGTTCAAAAAAGTAAAATTCCCCCTCTTCAGTAGGGGGTAGTTCATCTGCATCTACAAGGAGTTCAAGTCCTTTTAGCTGCTCAGCAAGTTCTTCAGAATCAATACCTACAAATTTGATAATAAGGGTATGCCCACCCGCAGGTTTGAAATACTCTATCTCAAGTTTTTTGTAACCGAGTTTTGGAAGTTGAACCCGAAGGGTTCTAAATTTTCGGAATTCCGGTATTTCAGAAACGAGTTTAATTTCACCCTTATAACCAAATGGTTTCCCAAATCTTCCAACAGTTATAGGGCCCCTGTATTTCACTCAAGTTTATTACTCGAGGATTTCGAGGACGGCCCTCTTGCCTTTTTTCATTGCTGCTGCTGAGATGATGGTCCTGATTGCCTTAGCTGTTTTGCCCTCTCTTCCGATGATTTTGCCAAGGTCACCCTCACCAACCTTCAGCTCGTAGATCACAGTTTTCTCTCCAGGAATCTCTTTCACGGAAACTTCCTCAGGATGATCAACCAATGCTTTTGCTACATACTCGATAAGCTCTTTGAGGTCTCCCATTGCTTACTCCTCCTTTTGTGTAGTGGTGGGCATACCCTTATTTGTTAATTTAACAATGCTCTTGACTCTCGGGGTCATCTGTGCCCCACGGGATAACCAAGCCTCTAACTTCTCCATATCCACCTTGAAGTTTCCATCCTTCAGGGGATCGTAATAACCAACAATATCAAGAACCTTTCCATCCCTGGGATTCCTTGAATCGGTAACCACTATTCTGTATGATGGCCTGTTTCTCTTGCCAGTTCTCTGCAGTCTAATCTTTACCACATCGAGCCTCCTTGTGAGTTTGGAGCTTATTATAATTAGTTCTCATTGATTTTTCAAGTGAGATACAAGGGATTTTCGGTCTTTTGAACTGTAAAAATACTTGCCCGTTACGAGTACATCCACCCCCATCTCAATTAGCCTCTTTGCAATTTCCTCGTTTACCCCTCCGTCCACTGAAAGCTCAAACTTCAGTCCTTTGGATTTAATTTCTACGAGTTTCTCAATCTTTGGAATTACTGAAGGAATGAATTTCTGACCGTAAAATCCGGGATTCACCCCCATCACAAGGATCAGGTCAAACTCCTCCATGTACGGATAAAGGACTCGTATGGGTGTGGATGGATTTAAAGAAACACCGACTTTCTTCCCGAGGTCTTTGATCATTTTTATAACAATCCTTGCTTTGCTTCGGGATTCGATATGAAAAGTTATAATATCTGAGCCAGCTTCTGCAAATCTCTCCACATATTTATGCGGCTCAATCAGCATAAGATGAGTATCAAGGGGCAGGTCGGTTAACCTGTTTATAGCATCCACCACAAGGGGACCAAAAGTGATATTTGGCACAAAAACCCCATCCATTACATCAAGATGGAGCATGTCTGCGCCAGCTTCTTCGGTGGATTTCAATTCTTCTTTTAATTTTGCAAAATCTCCAGCAATTATTGATGGTGAAATTTTTACACTCATACTTTCTCCCTCATTTTTAAGATTTCCTCAAGAAACTCATCAATATGCGGGAGTCGGTCAAAGTTTTTCCGGTTCTCCGCATCTTGAAATATTTTTTCCAGATTTTTTGCTCCTCTTTTCTCATAGTCGAGGGCCTGGAAAAGCAACTCAAGTTTGTCTGCAATTTTGACAATTGATGCCTCAACAGAATCTCCGTTTTCAAATTCACGCCAGAGTTCAATAAGCTCTGGATAATTCTCAAGAATTTCGGAAACAGCCCGAGTCTCCACCCTGGAAAGGTATTCCATGCCTATTAGCCTTCGCGCATCCAGCTGAAGGTCGCCGAGACGGGATTCGCCAATCTCGTGGAGAACCGCCATTTTCATTACTTTTGCATCGTCCACTTCATACCCCTTCTTTTTGAAAAATTCTGCAAGAAGCATGGACAGAAATGCCACAGAAAAACTATGGTCTGCTATGCTCTCAGGTGAGAATACGCCATAATAACACCAGCCTGAGCGTTTGAATCTCTTAAGTCTCACGACGTGCTCCATGATATTCCATATTTCTTTGATTTCGTCCATGGGCATTAGTTTAAATCCTTCTCGGGGTTTATTCAAAGTGACGGAAAATGTTAGTCACTCAAGCTACTCAAAGTTGAAAATTCATTAGAAATTGAAACCCTACCCGTCAAAAATCAAAAGTAGTTAGAAAGCCCTATTACATCCTTCAGGAGGTTTTATATCTAATCTGGTTCTCTTACCCGTAAATTTCTTCGACAGTTTCCGGGGGGATATCAGAGAAGATATCAATACCCAGGCGTTTGAAGGCTGGGATATCACGATCCTCGATTTTGAGCTCTTCTGCCACTGGCTCCGCCGTCTCCACTTTCACCTTTTTTCGGGACTTTGTAACCCGATTGATCCCTGTGGCAATTACGGTAACTTCGATCTTTTCACCAAGCTCCTCGTCATAGGTAAGGCCAAAGAAATAGTTGGGCTCGTGGGCTCCATCTCGCGCCTGAGACTGGATAAATTTGTTTATGTCGTTGATCTCACTTGCGAAAACCTTCTGGGAGGCCTTGATATTGACGAGTACAGCCTTTGCACCCTTAATGGAATATTCATCAAGAAGAGGACTTGAGATGGCGTTTTTAGCTGCATCGAGTGCCCTGTTCTCGCCCTCTCCTTCGCCGATTCCCATAATGGCATAGCCTCTTTCTGACATCACTGCTTTAATATCAGCAAAATCCAGATTTATCTTTCCCGGTTTCCATTTGAGCTCAAGGATTCCTTTCACTGCTTTATACAAAACCTGGTCTGCAAGCTCAAAGGCCTCTTCCATAGGGACGTCTGCAATTTCAAGAATTTTGTCATTTGGAATGACGATCAAGGTGTCCACTTTTTCTTTCAATTCTTCGATACCCTTTTCGGCCTTTTCTATTCTGTACCTCCCCTCGAAACTGAAGGGCTTTGTAACTATGGCAACAGTGACAATCCCCATAGACCGGGCAATTTCGGCGGCTACCGGGATTCCACCTGTGCCGGTTCCACCACCCATTCCGGCTGTAAGAAAGACCATCTGGGCGCCCTGGAGAATTTTTTTGAGCTCATCAGCCGATTCCTCCATTGCACGACGGCCGATTTCAGGGTCACCGCCAGCTCCGAGCCCTTTGGTGAGCTGGGGACCGAGCTGGAGTACACGGAGGGCAAGTGAGTTGTCGAGCACCTGCTTGTCTGTATTTGCAGCGATAAGGTCGGCGCCTTTAAGACCCATTTTTACCATGTAATTTACCGCGTTGTTCCCACCACCTCCAATACCAATGACCTTAATAATGGAGCTCTTGTTAAACTCATCGTCTGAAAGCGTTATTTTAATTTTTTTCTTCTCCATTTCAGCCCTCCCTGTCAATGAATTCTTTAACCTTACGAAGTTTCCCGAAAAGTTTCTTAAATCCTTCCTTCCCCTCGGATTTTTTATCCGGTGAAATAAAACCGCCGGTCGTAAGCTTGTTTTCGACAATTAGTTTAATGGTACCGAGTGTGGAGGCAAAGGATGGAGACTGAAAATCTGGAGGAACATTGGTAAATCCACTGATTTCTCCAGTTGCCACAGAAGCTTTCAAGACACTGTGGGCGAGCTTTTCGATTCCTTCTATGCTCGATGAGCCCCCAACGAGGGTTACGTTTACGGGAATGGTGTTGTTGTCCCGGTAAGCACTCAGGATATTATTAACATGATAAAAAATCTCGTAGAGCCTTGCGTAGATTATCCTTGCAAGTACCCTCCTCGGGAGCTGGACCGCACGCCCGTTTTTTAGCCCTGAAACTGTAATAATATCATCTTCCTGCACGAGGTCTTCGCGGGCCACGCCCTGTGTGAGCTTGAGCTGATCCGCAGTTTCGTAGTTCCTGAGATTGAGTCCAATCATAATGTCTTTGGTAATGTGCATCCCGGCGATGGGAAGCGAGGATGCGTGAACAAGGTCGCCGGATTTCCAGATGGCTACGTCCGTGGTGTTATGTCCAATATCAATGACAACTGAGAGTCCATACTCCATTTCGCTTCTTGACATAACCGCATATCCTGCAGAGATGGGCTGAAAAACAACGCCAACTGTTGCAACCCCGAGTTCAGCGAGCGCAGAGTTGATATTGTCAATCTTGCTCGATTCTGCATAGACCACGTATGACTGCATTTCCAGCTTTCTACCCTTCAAATTGAGTGGCCGGCGCGTGGAGCTTGTTTCATCTATAGTGAATCTATTGGGATGGACAGAAATTACCTCGTAATCCTGGGAAATGGGAATGGATTTTGAAGACTCCACTATTCTGGCAATATCATCAGGAGAGATTGTGTGCATGTCACTTTTGAAGGCTCGTGGAACTGAGTGTGAAGTCCCTTTTATGTATGAACCTGTCAGCGCGACATAGAAAGCTTCATTTTTGAATTCCTGGCCATTTCTCATTTTATCAAGGGTCTCTATCACTGACCTTTTGAACTTTTCCTTGTCGTTGACGTAGCCTTCCCTTATCCCTTCACTTTTGGAATAGCCATAGTTAGTTATGCGAATTGTGTTGGGTTCACCTCTTTCGTGAGATTCGACTATTGCCGAAACTCCAGAGATATAGTAAGAGCCGATGTTAATAACATTAATTCTCATTTTTCCCTCCCGTTTTTCACGGCAACGTAGCCCGGAACACTAAAATCTATGACTTTGATGTTTTTACCTTTCTTCAGGATTTTCTTTGCCGCCTGCAGTTTTTCCCTGAGGCCTCCATGCCCGAGGATGATTTCGCAGCCATTTTTTAAAATAAGCCTGTCACCTTTGTATTCTTTAACCTGTTTTGCAATTTCAGGAGCATACATTTCCACTCTTTGAGGTAGTCCCATCTTGTGTTGCAGCAAATAACGATTGTTTGCCCTTTTTATCTTCGGGGCAATTACAAGAAATCCCACAATGAGGATTGGCGCCAAAATAATACTTAAAACTCTCATTTTATAATGACTACCTCCTCTTCAAGTTTTATACCAAATTTTTCAAAAACCCTTCTTTTCCCCTCGTCTATCAGGCTAAAAATATCCTCTGCCGAGGCATTATCTACATTCACGATAAAATTGGCATGAATATCAGAAAACATCGCTCCACCTATTCTAAATCCTTTCAATCTGGCCCTATCGAGCAGATATCCTGCAGAAAGGTCCGGCTCGGGATTTTTAAAAATACAACCTGAGGTTTTCCCTCTGGGTTGTGTTAGATTCCTCTTTTTTATGATTTCTTTCATTTGTTGCTGAATCTTGTCCGGATCGCCCTCGCTGAGGGAGAAGGAAGCCTCAATTAGAATGCCATCAAAACTCGACTCACGATACGATAGGCCAAGTTCACTACGACCAAGAGTCTCGATGTTCCCCTCTGAATTCATTATCCTTGTGCCTGTAATTAAATCTTTGACTTCCACGCCGTAAGCTCCGGCGTTCTTTGAAACTGCGCCTCCAATTGTGCCCGGAATGCCAAAAAGATTCTCGAGCCCCGAGAGGCCGCGTATGGCGCATTCCCTGATCAATTTATTTAAGTTCACCCCGGCCTGGGCCGAAACACCGGTATCTTCAAACTCAAAATTCCGGAACTTCCCCATGTTTATTACGAGAAGTGGAAATTCCTTATCATCAAAAATAACATCTGAGCCACCGCCGAGGACGAAATACGGGATTTCCTTATCAAACGCCCATTTAATTAGATAGGATAGTTCCTCGATGGACTCAGGCTCAGCGTAGTATTTTACTGTACCTCCCACACCCATGGTTGTGAATCTTGCAATATGAATATTTTCAGAAATCAGGTCTCTACGCATTCTTGAGCTCTTCTAAAAGGTCAACGCCGATTTTCCATACATCACCAGCACCAAGGGTGAGAACCAGATCACCTTCTCTTAGCTGGTCGAGTAAAAACTTCTTGATTTCATTCCAATCTTCCATGAGATAAACGGCCTTGTGGCCGGAATTTTTGACTTCGTTGTAAATGAGGGATGCATCCACTCCAGGAATCGGCTCCTCACCCGCCGGGTAGAGTTTTGTAATGATCACGATATCGGCCTCGTGGAAGACTTTCCCGAATTCATGGTGAAGCAGTTTCGTCCGTGAGTACCTGTGCGGCTGAAAGATCACAATGATCCGCCCATGCCAGAACCTTCCGAGAGTTTCAAGAACAGCATCAATTTCAGACGGGTGATGCCCGTAATCGTCCATGAATGTGACACCTTTTGCCTCCCCTTTGATCTCCATTCTCCGCATAACACCTGAGAATTCGGCAAGAGCATCCCTAATTACCTCAGGGGCAATATCCATTTCAAAACCTACGGCAAATGCAGCAAGGGCATTTTTAACATTATGAATGCCGGGAATTTTAAGACTTGCCTCAATTACTTCCTCATCGCCTTTAAAAACTTTAAAAGTTGACCCGGTGCCTTTGAGAATTATATCCCTTGCGTTGATTTCGGCCTGCCTCTTGAGGCCGTATGTAATCAAACGTTTCTTAATCTCGGGCAGAATGTCCTGATTATTCGGATCGTCGAGGTTAACAATGGCAGCACCATAAAAGGGAACACTATTGGCAAATTTGACAAAAGCTTGCTTTAGATTTTCAAAATCACCGTAGGTGTCGAGGTGCTCTTTGTCAATATTGGTGATGATGGCCAGGGTAGGGTAGAGCATAAGGAAAGAACCGTCCGACTCATCTGCCTCTGCAACGAGGAATTCACTCTGGCCCAATTTAGCGCCTGAGCCGAGCCCTTTTAGTCTGCCACCTACAACAAGGGTCGGGTCAAGCCCCGCCTTTTCGAGCACGGCACCTATCATCGAAGTGGTCGTGGTCTTACCGTGAGAGCCTGAGACGGCGATGGAGTATTTTATTCTCATCAACTCAGCGAGCATCTCTGCACGTCTGATGACCGGGATGCCCTTTTCCAGTGCTGCGACTACCTCTGGATTGGTTTTCGGTATAGCAGTTGAAATTACGAGAATCTGGGCGCTATTGATGTTTTCCGGTTTATGCCCATAGTAAACACGTATGCCCATCTTTTCGAGTCTCTCGGTAACCTCAGTCTTTTTAAGATCAGAACCTGTGATAACAAATCCGAGGTTGTGGAGTACCTCGGCAATTCCACTCATTCCAGTGCCGCCAATTCCCACCATATGAATCTTCTGAAATTTTCTTCTGAAAATCAATTTCTATCCTCCAGAATGGTTTGTAAAATTTTCTTTTCAGGATTTGCGGGGGCAAAATTCTTTTGAGCATTGACCATTTCGTTTCTTAGTTCATCCTCTTCGAGGAGTCTTGCAATTTCTCTTGCGAGCTCACGTGGAGTTAAAGTGCTTTCCCTGAGCATGAGGGCGGCGCCCCTTCGTACGAGGGAGCGTGCATTCTCTATCTGATGACCGCGTGCAATCTCAAGGGGAACAAGTATCAGGGGAATGCCAAAACTCATAACCTCAAAAATGGTTCCCGCTCCGGCCCTCGATACAACCACATCTGCCAGGGAAAACATAAGTCCCATATCGTTCATAAACGCTTCCACTTTGTAGTTATCTCCAACAAGTCCAATTTTCTCAAAGTATTCAAGGTTTCTTTCACCACATTGAATAAAGAAAAACACGTCCTTAAGGATTTTCGATGCCTCTATCGCCTTCTCTGCGAGGCTCCGGGCACCCTGGGAGCCTCCAACAGCGAGCACTACTTTCTGATTTTCCGGGATACCCACAAATTTTTTGGGATTTTCGTACCTTTTTAATTTTCTCACCGGATTACCGGTAAAAATCACCCGTGCATTATCAAGATAGTCACGGGTCTCTGGAAATGAGGTAAAAACGGCTTTTGCACTGCTGGCAAACATTTTTACTGTAGCTCCAGGTACCACATTCTGCTCCATCAGATAGAAATCCATGCCGGTGAGTTTTGCAGCAATAAGTGGAGGCACGGATGGATAAGCGCCTGTGGCTATCATAACACCATCATTTTTGTATCTAAGCATCATAGGCATACTTTTAAGGGTTCCGGCAAAAATTTTCAACGAGTTTATTGCCAGATATGATTTTTTGCCGATTATAGGCGCACTTGGAATCCTGTGGATTTCGAAACCGTATAAATCTAAGTCTATTCGGGGATTAGATATAATGAGCGTCACTTGAAAGTCACTTTTTTGTAAAAAATTTGCCACAACTATTGCCGGAAAGATGTGGCCGCCTGTGGCTCCTGTTGCGATTAACACGTGTTTAAGCTTTTTCATCCTTCTCCTTTAAAATACGCAGTAGTATCCCTGCCATTGCGAAGTTAGCAAGCATGGCACTTCCTCCGTAGCTGATAAAAGGTAGTGGAACACCGGTTGCCGGAATGAAGCCAAGGGACGTGGAAATATTTACATAGGCATAAATCAGGTATGTAAACACAATCCCAAATGCCAGGGCAGTGTAGCCCATATCATCTACGAAATTTTTGATTTTTCGCACCACTATGAGGAAGAGGGCGAGGTAGATGATGAATACAGAAAATGCCCCCACGAATCCCATTTCCTCGCCGATTACGGCGTAAATAAAGTCTGTATCTGCCTGTTTGATAAGGTAAAAGAATTTCTGCTCGCTTTTTCCAATTCCCTGACCGAATAGGCCACCGTTTTTAATCGCCTCTCTTGCATAATAAACCTGAGAATTTTCTTTTACCTGCTGATGGCTGATGAAGCTGTAAAATCTTTTTCGGGCGTTCGTTGAAACGTGTATTCCAACTATCAGCACGAGAACCACAATTAAGAGAAAGCCCAGAATATACCTAAGCCTGAGTCTGCCGATAAATAGCTGTACAGCGGCGATGGTGGTGAGAATTATACTCGTGGAAATATTGGGTTCAAATACTATGAGGGCCACATTGAGTAGCACAATACTTAGAGGAATGAGGAATGCCCTCTTGAAATTTTTCATTTTTGTAAAGCCTTTGGCCACATATCCAGCGACAAAGATGATAATCACCAGTTTGGTAAATTCAGATACCTGAAAGTGGAAAGGCCCCAGGGGAATCCATCTGTGATATTTCATCCCGTGGGTCATTGGGTAAACGAGAATTAGGAAGAAAAGAGAGAAGAGGAGTAGAGTGTACCTTGTCATTGGGGCAATAAGCCTGCGAGGACTTATGTTGTAGAAGATAAATCCAGTGAGTACACCGAGCAGAATTCTGATGATATGGGCAAGAAAGTATGAAAAATAACTCCGATTGGTGCCAATTATTTTGAAGTACCCTGCACTCGGCGTAATTACAATTGAGAGAAAAACAAGAAGCCCGAGCAAAAACATAACCTGGTGGACAGTGCTGCTTCCACCCTTTTTGACCTCAACGGTTTCTACACTCTGCAAATCTTCAAATCTTAACTCTTCTGACTTCATCCTGAAATCTCTCCCCTCTTTCTTTGTAATTTTTAAACATATCAAAGCTCGATGTGCCGGGTGAGAAAAGTACAGTATCTCCGGCTTTGCCCCTCTTGAGGGCAATTTCAACAACCTCTCCCATGGATTGAGCTTTCTCTATATCAACCACTCCCCGGAATGTTCTCTCAAGGGATGGTGTATTCTTTCCAAAAAGTATCAAGAGTTTAACCTTTTCGCTGACAGGTGGAATGAGTGGTGCATAGTCGAGATATTTTTCCTCGCCTCCAAGAACAAGGATAATATTTCCTTTAAATGATTGAAGTGCCCACTTTACCGCGTGGGGATTTGTTGCCTTTGAATCTTCGTAGAATTTGATTCCATTGATTTCCCTGACAAATTCAACCCGATGGGGCAGGGCAGTCATTGTCTTTAGGACTTCTCTTATTCTCTCAAATTTACTCCCTGCAATTGATGCTGCAAGAGAGGCAGCAAGCGCATTGTAAATGTTGTGAACCCCCTTAAGCGCAAGCTCATCTGTGTGAATAAGCTCAACCTCTCTTTCATCTGCCCTGATAAATAGTTTGCCGCCCTTCAGGAAGGCGTCTACCTCCTCTTTTAGACTGAAAAACAGCACTCTTGATTTTGTCTTCTTGGCAAAATCCCTTGTAATGGGATCATCATAATTCAGGATTAAAAAGTCGTCTTCCTTCTGATTTTCAAAAACCCTTGCCTTTGCGGCAATGTACTCATCGAGGTCCTCATGCCAGTCGAGGTGGTCCTGGTCGATGTTCAAAACAAGTGCGATTTTGGGTCTAAAATCGAGTATTGACATGAGCTGGAAGCTTGAAACTTCAGTCACAAAGACCCCACGTTTGCCATGAAACTTTGAAAGAGGAGCGCCGATATTACCGGCCATAGTTGAATTCTCAATCATTTTTGAAAGCATTGTCACAACCGTGGATTTCCCGTTGGTGCCTGTAACGGCGATGATTTCGCCTTTCACAAATCTGAAGCCAAGCTCAAGCTCTCCCATTATTGGAATACCCGATTGCTTGATTCTTTCAATAAAAGGTTTGTGAACGTTGATGCCCGGGCTCAAAATGACGAGCTCAGAGCCAAAGACCTTATTTGTATGCCCCATCTCTTCAAATTCGACTCCGTGCCTTTTTAAGAAATCCTTCTTCCATTCGGCTATTTTCCCCGAATCTGATACGAAGATAGAGGGTGCACCTATAGATAAAAGCAACTCCACCGCCGCCATCCCTGATGTGCCAGCTCCGAGCACTGCTATTTTTTTGCTTGTGATGCTTTCCTTTAATCCTCTCATCTTATTTTCAGAGTTGAGATGGCAATCACTGCGAATATCGCAGAGATTATCCAGAATCTGACCACGATCTTATTTTCATTCCATCCAAGAAGTTCAAAGTGATGATGAATGGGAGAGCGAAGGAATACCCTCTTCCCGCCTGTGAACCTGAAGTATAAAACCTGGATAATCACAGAAAGTGCTTCGATAACGAAAAGGAAACCGGCAACTGCCAGCAAGAATTCTTGCTTGGTCAGGATTGAGACAATACCGAGGGCGCCTCCAATAGCCTGTGAACCTGTATCACCCATAAACACGTCTGCAGGATGGGCATTGAACCAGAGAAAGCCGAGCAATGCTCCCATGAAGGCGCCAACAAATATGGAAAGTTCCCCGGCTCCTTTGAAGTAAAGCAGGTGGAGATAGCTGGAGAGAATTTTATTCCCTGTTATGTAAGCAACGACGAGGAAAACGCCGAAGGTGGGAATGGAAGCGCCGGCAGCAAGGCCATCAAGCCCATCTGTAAGATTTACGGCGTTTGTTGCTCCAATAAAAACAAGAAGGACAAAAAGCAGGTAAAAGATTTTGAAATCAATTAGGAAATTTTTAAAGAACAGGAATTGAGTCTTAGTTCGAATCCCGTCTGGGAAGATTCTATAAATCATGAAAAGAACAAACAGGGATAATACCACGTGGCCTGCAATCTTGGCCCAGGCAGAAAGGCCGCGCCGGCTACCGACTCCCTTGAGCTTTGCAAGGTCATCTACGAGGCCGAAAATCGCAAGATAAACGGTAACAATCAAGGCAGTGTAGATGTAAAGATTTTTGAGATTTGCCCAGAGAAGGGTGGCTATAACCACTGAAAGTACAAAGACTATGCCACCCCCGGTGGGGGTTCCCTCCTTTCTCCTGTGTGTTTCAGGTGCGTACTCGTTTATCTTTTCTCCAATGCCTGCAGACCGAATTTTGTTTATAAAAATAGGCAAAAAGATCATGGTTAGAACAAAAGATGTGACAGATGCATACATGGTGCGAAAAGTAATGTACCGAAACAGATTGAAAATGATCGAGTATTTTGCAAGCGGATAAAATATGTGGTAAAACATCACTCACTCCTCAGTTTTTCAATTATTTTTTCGAGCTGAATAGCCCTTGAGGCCTTGAGCGCTATAAAGATTTCTTCATCTTCTGTCCGGGATATCGTAAGGGCAGCTTCTTCCGGAGTTTCAAAGTGGAGATTTAGCTCAATTCCATTTACCTGCTCACCTATGGCAGCGGACGCTCTCCCGACTGTGATCAGTTTTTTAAATCCTAACTCCTGAACGATTTTACCAATCTCCCTGTGATAGTACTCCTCATATTCACCCAGCTCAAGCATATCACCGAGGACAAGAAGGACACTATCTCTGAAGGGCTTTAGAGTCATAAGAAAATCCCTCATAGAATCCGGATTGGCGTTGTATGCATCATTTAAAATCCTGTAACGGCCCACCTTCTGGACCTCTTTTCTCATACTTACGCCCTTAAACTCTTCCAGTCCTTCAAGAACCCTATCCTCAGGGACGCCAAGAATGCTGGCTATGGCAAGGGAAAAGAGTGCACCGTAGACTGTTCCCATACCACCGGGATGTAGGGTCAGCTCATACCTGTCGTTTAAAACCACTCTATTCTCGTTGAAATCCATGTATTTGATCTCTGCATAAAAATCCGCTTCCTTCGACATTGTTGAAACCGTGATCATTTTTTCAAGATTGCCTGAGATTTCCTCAAAATAGGGGATATCCATGTTTATGACAGCGATCCTCTCTCCTTCGAGAAAGTCAAACAGACGACTCTTCTCCGTGGCGACATTTCTTACATTTCCGAAAAATGCAAGGTGCGATGGACCAATGGAAGTAAGTACGCCAATATGCGGCCTCACGATTTTAGAAAGATATTCAATCTCACCTGGATGGTTGGTCCCAATCTCACTTATGAGAATTTCTGTATCCTGCTCCGCTGACAGGATAGTAAGGGGCACCCCTATGTAATTGTTGTAACTTTTTCTGTTTCTTACGACCCTGAAACTGCCTTTTAGGGCGAAGTACAGCATCTCTTTTGTTGTGGTTTTCCCGGTGGAGCCGGTTACGGCTATGACTTTTGTGTTATTAAGATTTGACCTGTGGAATGAGGCGAGTCTGCCGAGAGCCTGAACAGTGTCATCTACTTTTATCAGATTACCCTTGATATCACCTGTGAAACCTTCACTTACCACCGCGGCTACAGCACCTTTGCTGATGGCGTTTAAAACGAAGTCCTCGCCGTTGAACCTCTCACCCCTTATGGCAAAGAAAATATCACCGCTTTGCACCTCTCGTGAGTCGGTTGTTACTCCCAGTGCAAGAGCTTCACTATCTCCTCTGAGTTTGCCTTTAATGGCTTTTGCGATTTCTCCGAGTGTGTATTTCATAGGCTCAAAACCACCTCTCTGTCGCTAAAATGGAGCTTTTTACCAGCTATCTCCTGATACTCCTCATGTCCTTTACCGGCAATCAAGATTGTGTCGCCGGGTTTTGAAATCTCGTAGGCCTTTTTTATAGCCTTCTCTCTCGCGATTTCAATGATGTAATTTTCACCCGATATACCCTTTTCGATGTCTTTTATTATGCTCTCGGGGTCTTCGCTTCGGGGATTGTCAGATGTAAGTATTATAAAGTCTGCATACCTCGAGGCGACAGCCCCCATTAAAGGGCGTTTCTCCTTCTCCCGGTCACCGCCGGCTCCAAAGACAACAATCAATCTCCCCTCAGTCAGCTCTTTAAGGGTTTTTGATACCTGTTTCAGTGCCTCTGGTGTGTGAGCGTAATCAATAAAAATATTTATACCATTTTTCTCAATCCTCTCGAGTCTGCCGGGTATTGAATTAATTTTCTCAATTGCATCCAAGATTTCCAACGGTGAGAAGCCATAGGCATAAACCGCTGCAAATGCAGCGAGAATATTGTAAATGTTATGCTTTCCGATCAATTTCGTGTGAGCTGGAATTGAATTTCCGTTCCACCGGATGGTGAATGTAGAGCCTGTTACTGAGAGCTTTAAGTTTTCCGCATTGAAATAGGGGAAATCGTATTCCCCCTTTGGAGTTTCTATACCATAAGTTACCAGCCTTTCCCCATCTGATTCGAGGAAAATTTTCATAAAATCTTTACTGTGCGGGTCGTCAATGTTGACAATAGCCTTTGCATTTTGCCTGGCAGCCAATTTAAAAAATTCAAGTTTGGCGTTTTTGTAATTTTCAAAGGTTCCGTGATACTCGAGATGCTCGTGCGAGAGATTGGTGAAAATAGCGTCGCTGAATCTAATTTCAAGAACTCTTTTCTCGCATACACTTGCGGATGAGACCTCCATGACGAAGAAGTCCCCACCTCTATCTACAACCTCTCGCATAAACCTCTGGATATCTGCTGATTCAGGCGTGGTCCTTTCACCCTTGATGATTTCACCTGCGATATCATAGTAAATTGTGCCAAGCATTCCTGTTTTATGCCCGAGGGCTTTCAGAATGCTGTTGATAATAAATGCAACTGTCGATTTCCCGTTTGTTCCGGTGATACCAATAACATTGAGCCTTTCTGACGGGTGCCCGTAGAAGTGTGCTGAGATTGAGGCCATGGATGTTCTCGTATCTTTTACAAGCAAGAGAGGAATCTTTACATTCAAGGGTTTTGAGACAACAGCGCCCACAGCTCCTTTAGATATGGCATCGTTTATAAAAGCATGTCCATCGAAGTTTCTTCCTACGAGTGCGATAAAGAGGTCGCCTTTTGTAACTTTCCTCGAGTCGTAGGCAATGCCAGTGAACTCCGGATCACCGAGCTGGATGTTCAGGAGTTTACCAAATTTCGCCAGTTCGCTCATTCTCATGTCAGAATTCCAGGGTCATGATGCTTTTTGCTACTTCTTTGAAAATAGGAGCAGCCACTGTTCCACCGTATGCTTCGATGCCCTTTTTATGTGGCTCGTCAACCACAACGTAAATCAGGTATTTGGGAGAATGGGCAGGGAAGAAGCCCACGAATGACACGATCCTTGTTCTGGTATTGTATCTCTTTGTTCTCGGGTCCAGTTTGTTTGCTGTTCCCGTCTTACCTGCTATCTCGAGACTGTCGATTCTTGCAAGTCTACCTGTGCCCCTCTCAACCACTTTTGTGAGTATATCTGTCAATTTTCTTGTCGTTTCCTTGCTAAAGAGGATTTTCCCATATCGAGGGGCAAAGGTTTTTGTACTGTCGTGGCAATCAATCATTTTGACGATTCTTGGATAAACAATCTTTCCTCCATTGGCAATAGCTCCGTAAATAGTGACAATATGGAGGGAGTTTAGGAGGAATCCGTAACCAATGACCACATTGGCAAACCTCGAACGGTTCCACTTTATGTAGGAAGTTATATGCCCGGGATTCTCGCCCGGGAGCTCCACGCCGGTTTTCTCCCCGATTCCTGCTCTTTTGATTGAGTTGTAAATCTTTCTTTTGCCAAGCATAAAAGCCAGTTTTATGGTCCCTACGTTGGATGAGTGTATGAGTGCCTCCTCCATGGGGATTCTACCCAGTGGATGTACATCAGAGATGGTGTATTTGTCCACCCTTATTTTTCCATGATCAGTGTCTATCATGAGTTTCGGGGAGATTCCATTTTCGAGGGCGGTGCCGTAGGTGATTGCCTTGAAGATTGAGCCTGGCTCGTAAGGATCAGTAATTGGCCACACTTTTCTGAGATAGGCTGGGGTTTTTGAATATTTCGCAGGGTTATAGGATGGATAGATGGCAAATGCAAGAATTTCACCTGTGTGAGGATTTTCAATGATCACGGCCCCTCTTTTTGCGTGCCAATCAGTGACACCCTCTTTCAAGGCTTCGTATGCAATGGTCTGAAATCTCTGGTCAATGGTAAGTGTGAGGTCACATCCGCGCTCTGGTCTCAGGATTGTAGAATCTGGAAAGGGCAGTTTCATGAGATTTAAGCCTGTGCTGTCCCGTTTATTTACAATGAGATAGGCAATTTTCCCGGTCTTTCCTTTAAGATATGAGTCAAAGAGGAATTCAAGGCCCCCAAGGCCTGAATTGCTTGACCTCTGGACAAAGCCAATAATGGGTTCGAAGATGTAAGGAAGGTTATAATACCTGAACCAGGCCTTTCGAAAGGTCAGGCCCTTTATCTGGTAAATAGAATCTTTGAGTGCTGCAGGGATATTTGTTGCAACGGTCAAAAGCCTTGGAGTTTTTTGCCAGAAATTGGGATCATTATTTATTTTGAATCCATGTTTTCTTAAGAAGGGGACATATTCCTGTGGAACAGGTCCGCGCTGATAGACGTTGTAGCCCAGCAGATTGGTTGCTATTTTAAAGCCTGTTCTATCCCTGATTTCCCCCCGCTGGGCTGGGATCTTCTGGATGAATATGTGTCTTTTTACAGGTGACTTGTTAAAAATCTCAAACTTAGCGAGAAAGTACAGAATTACTCCCGCGTAAACGATTACCAGAAAGGTGACCAGGCCCGCCCGGAATTTGTAGGAGCTTATGTCCTCTTGGTTTATACCCATGCCTCAAAGCTTCCCTTTTTATGTTTTTAAAACTTCTCAACCTTGAAATGACATTGTTCAGGCTGTCAATCTCAGCCCTCTCACTGGCGAGCTTTGAATTAACGATATTCAGTCTCTTAGCGTTTTCCCATTGCTGCGGCGACGCCAGACCTATTGAAATAAATATGGTCCCAATTAAGATTGACGTAATGATAAATATCCTCATCGTTTAATTCCCCCGTTTTTTTATAGGCCCTTAACTTTGCACTCCTTGCACGTGGATTTGTGGCAATCTCTCTCGGGGTGGGTACCATGGGTTTCTTTAAAAGAGGTTCCACACCCCTCAGTTTTTTAAGCTGCTTCGCCAGTCTGTCCTCGAGAGAGTGGTATGAGATAACGACCATCCGGCCTTCCGGGGCGAGGATTTTCAGCCCTTCTGTGAGGCCGGTGGCGATGGATTCAAGCTCTTTATTCACCTGAATCCTCAGTGCCTGATAAACCTGCGCAAGCAGGCGTTTCTTAAGTTTGTTGTTCCTTCTATAAATTCCCGGCACGGATTTGAGGACAATATCGTTAAGTACAGCAGTGGTGCTGATTCTTTTGCCCTTTCTATATCTAACAATATTCTCGGCTATGGAATGGGCAAACCTGATCTCACCGTATTCTCTGAAGATACGGGTGAGCTGCTCTTTGCTTAATCTATTTATGTAATGATCGGCCGGCAACCCTTCTTCCGGGTCAAACCTCATGTCGAGGTACTCATTCTGCTGGAAAGAAAAGCCTCTGCCGGAGTTTTCAAGCAAGAAGGAAGAAATTCCGAGATCAAAGAGGACAGAGTTCACCTTTCCCTTGATTCCCAGGAATTCGGTGATTTCAGTAAGTTTTGTATAAGAACTGTGGATAAACACAACCCCGTCGGCATCTATTCGTTCCCTTGCATATCTCAGGGAATCGAGGTCCTTTTCTACGGCGACAACTATGCCGTCGGGCTTGACCATCTCCCAGATGGCCTTTGTGTGGCCTCCGAGGCCCGATGTGGCATCAACCACAATGTCTCCGGGCCTGAGAGCCATGAATCTGAGCACCTCGTCAACCATTACCGGCCTGTGTATTGCTTTCTCCATTTCTTCCTCCTAAAAGGTCTGAAATTTTTAACCCTTTTTCTTTGATCAATTGCCTGATTCTTTCCTCCTCCTGTGCCCATGTATCAGCATCCCAGATTTCAACCATATCGGGCAGTTTGATGAAAATTACGTCTTTTTTTAATCCGGCATATTCGATGAAATTGCCGGAGAGAAGAATTCTTCCCATCTCATCTATGTCCTGGTAATCAATGTCTCCGATGAGCACTCTCAGAACGTCCATGTTTAACTCATCGAACCCTTCAATGGATTTACTAAAACGTGCCTCTTTCTCTTTCCATTTGTCCTCCCTGAAAATGGTGAGGCATTTTTTCTCATTGAATCCTCTTAAAATAACGACTGAACCGCCTTTTTCAACCCCCAGGTGCTTTCTAATTGAGCGGGGCAAGGAAACCCTTCCCCTCGAGTCGAGGCGGGCTTTAGAATTATGTCTGCCGTTTTGTACTCTGGCCATTTTTTTACCTTTTGGCCGCTTCGATTTGCGGCTCGGTCAGTTTATGACAATTTTTAACATCTTTTTCCATTTAATGGGAAATTATGGGAAAAATTCCTCGAGACGCAACACTTAAAAATGTGGAAAACTCACGAATCCCTTGAAAATACTGAAGAAACTCGTTATGAATTTCCCTCTGGAGAAAATGGAATGAATGTGTGGATGAGAATGTTCGAGGCACTTTTTGATGCATTTGGCCCCCAGCACTGGTGGCCCGGTGAGACCCCTCTCGAGGTCGCTATTGGGGCCATTCTGACCCAGAATACTAACTGGAGGAACGTCGAGAGAGCTATCCAGAACCTGAAAGAACGAGACCTGATTGATGTTGATAAACTCCTCAAACTCAGTGAAGATGAGCTTAAGGAACTTATAAGGCCCTCGGGATTTTTCAACGTCAAGGCCAGAAGACTTAGAAACTTCCTTGAATTTTTAAGAAAGCACGGTGGACTCGAGGGTTTGAAAAAATTTGATACCTATGAAGTTCGCCAGATGCTCTTGCGTGTCCCTGGAATTGGCTTTGAGACCGCTGATTCTGTTATTCTCTATGCCCTTGAAAAGCCAATTTTTGTGGTGGATGCCTATACGAGAAGATACCTCAAAAGGCATGGATTCATCGAGGGTACAGAGCATTACGATGAAATCAGGAAACTATTCGAGGATAATCTACCGAAGGACGTTGAGCTTTACAAAGAGTATCATGCATTGATTGTTAAATTGGGCAAGGTTTATTGTAAGAGTAAGCCAGTTTGTGAAAACTGCCCTTTAAATAAAAAGGAATTCTGGAGGAATGAAAGATGAAAGCTGTGGTGATTTCTGTAGGGGATGAACTTTTAAGCGGGCGGACTCTCAATACCAATTTGAGAACCATAGCCGAGTTTCTCGCAAGATTTGGTATTCCTGTTGTCAGGAATTGCACCGTGAGGGACGATGTTGAGGAGATAATCAAGATTACGCGCGAGGCCTTGGAAAGTGCTGATATTGTTATTGTTTCTGGTGGATTAGGAATTACAGTTGATGATGTACCTGTGAGGCCATAGCAAGGGCGATGGGTGTGGAGCTTGTTTTTGATGAGGATTTTTATAAAGAAGTTGAGAAGAGAATGCTGGAAAGGGGAGTAAAGGTTACCGAAGAGCACAAAAAGTATGGCCTCATCCCGGCTGGTTTTGAACTTATAAAAAACGATTATGGTCTTGCTCCCGGTTATTTTTACAAAAAAGATGGCAAAATCCTTCTTGTCCTGCCCGGGCCACCTCATGAGCTAAGGAATGTTCTTGAAAATGCATCGAAGAAGTTTGAAGGCTTAACAAAGAAAAAAGTCCTTGTGAAGACCGTCAAAACCTTCGGTTTGAAGGAAAGCGATATTGTTGAAAGGATTAAGGATGTCATTGAAGAGCTCAAGCCCATTGGTTCATATCCAATAATTCCGGGAATGGTAGATTTGAGACTCACGCTTGTGGGTGAGGATGAGGAAAAGCTCAAAGAGGAGATGGAGAAAAAACTTGATATCCTTCGGGAGAGACTTGGGGATGCTATTTACGGTTTCGACGATGATACACTTCCGGGAGTTATTGGCAAAATTTTGCGTTCAAAAGGAATGACCATTGCAACGGCTGAGTCATGCACAGGTGGACTTGTGGCAAACTACATAACCGATGTGTCAGGCAGTTCAGATTACTTTAAGGGCGGTGTTGTCTCATACTGGAATGAGGTGAAAAGTGGAGTTCTTGGAGTGAGTGACGTGATCCTGGAGCACTTCGGAGCGGTTTCAGAGCCCACTGCTGTGATGATGGCCGAAGGGGTTAGAAAGTTGCTCGGCACTGATGTCGGGATTTCTACCACGGGCATTGCAGGGCCTACCGGCGGGACACCTGAGAAGCCCGTTGGACTTGTCTTCATGGGGGTCTCAATCCATGGTAAAACATTTGTTTTGAAGAAGATTTTCAAAGGTGATCGTCTTATGGTGAAGAAACAGGCTGCCTTGAATCTTCTCGATTTCTTGAGGAGAAAACTTGGAGAGGTACAGTGAAACTCATAGATGTTGCAGCAGGGCGTGAGGTCGCGGACCTGATAATTAAAGATGTAAATTTAATTGATGTCAGATCAGGAAAGGTTCGCAAAACAGATATTGTTATTTACGAAGGCAAGATAGCTGCTGTGGGGCCGGGCTACAGCGGAAGATCCGTGATTGACGGGTCAGGTCTATACGCTGCACCGGGATTTATTGAAGGTCATATCCATATTGAAAGCTCCATGATGACACCGGCTTACTTCGCTCATGCAGTAGTCAAATACGGAACTACCACAGTTATTGCTGATCCCCACGAGATTGCCAATGTGCTCGGAATCGGTGGAGTGAGATTCATGATTGAGGATTCAAAAAACTTGCCTGTGGATATATTTTTTACCGCTCCATCGTGTGTTCCCGCCACCAATCTCGAGACCTCTGGGGCAGTGATTGGCCGTGAGGAGCTGCTGAGGCTGAAAGATATGGAGAGGGTCTTAGGCCTTGGAGAAATGATGAACTATCCCGGGGTGTATTTAAACCTGCCGGATGTCATTGAAAAACTTGGAATTTTTGAAATTCAGGATGGCCATGCTCCGATGCTTACAGGGAAAAACCTCAATGCCTACATTGCAGCAGGAATCTATTCTGACCATGAGTGCACTTCGACGGATGAGGCGAGAGAAAAGCTGGAACTTGGAATGCATATAATGATTCGTGAAGGGACATCGGAGAGAAACTTGCATGAGCTTTTGCCGCTTGTCGACAACAATAACTGGCCATTTTTCTCCTTTGTATCCGATGACCGTCATCCATCAACGATTCAGGAAGAGGGACATCTGGATGGTATTATTCGAAAGGCAATAGATAGCGGACTTGACCTTGTAACAGCCATCAGGCTTGCCACGATAAACACTGCCCACTATTTCAGATTATTTGACCGGGGCGAGATTGTTCCCGGAAAGAAGGCTGATATCGTTCTCCTTGGTGAGGACATGAAGGTTAAGATGGTCCTAAAAGACGGGAAAGTTGTCGTAAGGGATGGTATGGTTCTAACTGAAACTCCATTGCCAGAGGCGAGAATATTGGGCTCCATGAATTTTGAGCCTGATATCGAGAGACTAAAAGTCAGAGCGAGGGGAAATAAGATAAGAGTTATCAAGATCATTGAAGGGAATCTAATAACAGACGAAGAGATCCATCCTGCAAGGGTTATGGAAGGTTTAGCCGTTTCTGACCCTGAAAATGACGTGTTAAAGCTCAGTGTGTGGGAGAGACACAGAGGCACGGGCAATGTGGGCATCGGCTTTGTCCGTGGATTTGGCATAAAGTCAGGGGCGCTTGCTTCAACGGTTGCCCATGACTCCCATAACGTCATTGCAGTAGGAGTGAGTGACGAGGATATATTTTTTGCTGTGAAGAGGTTAAAAGAGCTTGGAGGAGGGCTTATCGTTGTCGAAAACCAGCGTGAGCTCGCCAGTCTGCCGCTCCCAATTGCGGGTTTAATGACCGATACACCGGTTGATAAACTCGCGGACCTGGAAAAAAAGCTGAACGAATCTTACAGAAGATTGGGTGGCAGACTCAAAAATCCCTTCATGCAGCTAAGTTTTCTCGCACTACCTGTTATTCCCAAACTGAAACTCACAGATTATGGACTTATCAAAGATTTTAAGGTAGTTGATCTGTTTGTTGACTCTTTTTGAAAATTCATTGTGCAAATGTCTATTGCCTGGAATATCCCTTTACTCTGGATGAAATAATGCAGCTTCAGCCGTGATTTCTTGATTTCATTTTTTTGAAACATTATACATTCACCCATGAAAATGCTGGTTTTACAAATACTTGTCTCTTTCAGGCTAATCAGTGTCCCATACGTGCATAATCCTGAGGGTGATTTTCTACACTATAAGAACGTTGTAAAGGCCCTTCGCCTTCGCTATTCAAGGAAGGGAGCGGAGGTCTTGATTTCAGGTGGTAAAATAAAAATTTCGAGAAGCGGGAAAATTTACCTCCATGGGAGATTTTCATTTCTCAAGCTCAATGGTGGTTATCTTGAAGCAAATTCCTGGGCCTATCTGCTTTCGAGAGTTTCAAAGGTGTACAATTATTACTGGGATTACAAAAGAAAGGGTTTCATACAATCCCATTATCCGCCCAGTGTGAAACTCACGAATGCTCATAAATATCGGACAAAAGCCGTTTTTGTTTTTTCTCATAACAGGGATTTGAGGCCCACGTATTCATTTAAGAAAGGGAAGCTGAAGTTAAGTTTTCCACGCGGGTTTTTGGTTGTCAATCCTGTTTCACTCAAAAATTTCCTATCCAGTGTAAAAATCATTCACACACTTTCAGGACTTACCCTGATTTTTACACTAAAAAAGGGTGTGAAGTACAGTGTTAAAAGGGGAGATAGAGATATAACACTGGTGTTGAATATGCCATATAGGCCTACTCCGCGAAAAAAGTTTAGGCTGGGGGAACTTATAGTGGTTGATCCGGGGCATGGCGGAAAAGACCCTGGTGCTATCGGGTATCGTGGAATAAGGGAGAAGGATATAACTCTTGCCATAGCGAGAGAGGTGAGAAGAATCGCAGAGAAGAGACTTGGTGTAAGGGTGGTTTTAACGAGGGACAGGGACGTGTTTATCCCTCTGTGGGAGCGCTCAAAGATAGCCAACAGGCTGGGAGCAACCATGTTTATTTCGATACATTGTAATTTCTCAAGAAATCGATACGCTCACGGCCTTGAGACTTACTTCCTTTCAAACGCCCGCACGAGGTGGGAGAGGGCAGTGGCTGCCCTTGAGAATGCGTCTGTTAAATACGAGATAAACTACAGGAGACAGTACGGCATGGTCAGGAAGATCCTCGGAGACATGGCTCAAAACAGGTACTTAAAAGAGTCCCAGGTGCTTGCTGAATATATTCAGGAATCTGTTGTAAAGAAAACGGGGACTCTCAATAGGGGCATCAAGCAAGCTGGATTCTACGTTCTACTTTTCACTCATACACCATCTGTCCTTGTCGAAACAGGTTTTATCTCTAATCCAAGAGAGGCAAGAAGACTGAAAAGTCGGTGGTACATAAGGAGAATTGCAGAAGGAATAGTTAATGGCATTGCTTTATACTTAAACAAGTATGCAGAGAAGAGTTATTTCAGTGGCAGGGGATAATGCAGGAAATTCCGGGATACAAAACCGTTGAGAAAATAGGAGAAGGTCTCAGCGGAGAAGTTTATCTTGCCCAAAAAGATGGACGTTACTTCGCTGTTAAAATCCTAAGAAAGGGTTTCCTCTATGAATTGATATCAGAGTACTTCATTTTGCAGAGCATTCGACATCCCAATATTGTCAGGGTTATAAACGTCAATGCAGAGGCGGAAAATCCATATGTAGTCTTTGAGTATGCGGAAAAAGGTAACTTAACGGGCAGAAATTTTTCGAGCGATGTCATGTTCTTCCTGAAGAAATTCACATCCGACATCCTGCCTGCTGTTGATGTGCTCCACTCGCGTGGAATTGTTCATGGTGATATTAAACCTTCGAATATCCTTGTGTTTGCTGATTATACTTTGAAACTATCTGACCTCGGTGGTTCTGTCCACTATCTTAAGACCGTTGGTTTCCCTGATTCGACAACACTCACTCTGGAGTACACCTCACCGGAGGTGTTAAGAGGTGAACGGTTGAGTCCACAGTCTGATATTTATTCACTCGGTATTTTACTCTTTGAGATGCTCACAGGAGAACTTCCTTTTCAAGGGACACCCGAGGAGGTTATAAACGGACAACTTGTGGGGTCTGTACCTTCTCCCCGAGAGCTCAATCCTGAAATACCGATGAGTGTTTCCAACCTGATCCTTAAAATGCTCGAAAAATCGCCTCTACAGAGACCAGGAAGTGTGCAGGAAATAATGGAAATTTTGAAGAAAATTGTAGCAAGTCCAGAAACCCCTATTTCCTACGCTTCTTCAAAAGAGATTATAGGCAGAGACAAGGAACTGAGAATAGTGGAAAATCTTTTTAAGCGCATTTTACTGGGTGGTAAAACCGGGAAAAATGTGATTATTTTCAGCGGTCCAGAAGGAATTGGAAAGTCTTTTCTTGCTGAGGAAATTGTAAATAGGGCTCATCTATCGGGTATTTTCCCGATAAAACTTGATTTTAAATCGCATGGTTATGCAGAGACCTTGCGAAAAGCACAGGAGTTCCTGGAGAAATTCTTGAATAGAAAGCTGCCCCTTTTTGATGTAAATATAACGAGAGGGCAGATTATCCAGAATCTGTATGAAGCGATAAAACTTGTTACTACCAGATTTCCTGTGCTCGTTGTAATAGACGAACTGCCCTTAGAAGATAGGGTTGTCTGGGGGATTGCATCAGAACTTGCAAGAAAAATCAGGAGGGATAGAGCAGGTATCGTGATATTTTCAAAAGAGGGAGCACCTCAAAGTGTTAGAGAGTTCGGAAGACTCTATCAGCTTCAGCCCCTCAGCCTGCCTCAGACCCGCTTTTTCCTTAGGTCAGAGTTCCCCGAGTTGCAAGAGACCCTGGTACCAACTATCTATGAGTTTACACATGGAAATCCCAAAAGTATCATTCAAATTGCTCGTTGTCTCATAAATAATGAAGAAAAGAACTGCTTTGTGGCAGAGAAAACTCAAGGTATAAAAAAGCTGAGAGAGCTTTTAAATAATGAAGAATGGAACATAGTTAGGCACATCGCTGTTACCGCCAATCCCGTAGATGTATCCTTTCTTGCAAAGAGGTTTGAGATAAAAAAGCTTACGGATGTCTTAAATAAGTTGCTCGAAAATGGTGTTGTAGAGAAACACGATAACTATATATTTGACGAGAACCTCAGGAATGTGATTTTAAATGAACCTGAGACCCAAAAAATTGCCAGAGATATTGCAAGACAATATTCAATATCAGGTTTACATCATAAAGCCTCGAAAATCCTTTACAACGCTGGTTTTTACAATCTTTCCTTCAAAGAAATTGAGCCTCTTTTGAGGAGGGCCTTCAGGAAGAGGAATTTTATAAAACTTTATGACATCCTGAGATACTATGAAGGGGTTAAGCTGAGTCGGGGACAGAAAAGGAACTTTATTGTGTTATACGCCTACACCCTGATAAATCTTGGAATGCATAAACAGGCGTTAAAACTTATTGAGGATAACTATCAATTTATAGATAAAGCCAGAGCAGATTTTCTAAGAAGTTACGCTTTACGGGAACTCGACTATCCTCCCACAAAACTACTTGAGCTGGTCGAGCAGAACGTTCTTGGTAAAATTAAAGGATTTTTGAAAGATGAAGCCGAGGCTTTTTATATTGACTTGCTATCCGACACCAACATAGACGAAGATAGCTTCATGGAATTAACAGGAAGGTTTTTAAAGAAAACGAGGAAACCTGACCTGAAAGTTAAAATACTTCGGATAACCGGGAATTTTAATTTCCGCCGTGATAAGTTGAGGGAAGCTTTAAAGTATTATAAAGAGGGGTTGAAGCTCGCCAAGAAGTTTGATATACACTGGGAAATCCCCAACCTGCTGATGAATTTCTCGGTTACATCAATGAAAATCCTCGAAATCTCTTTTGAGGAGCATCTGGAGAATCTAAAGAATGTTGTAAGATTCGCGGAAAAACAGGCTAACTATCCGGTTCTTGAAGCCGCCTATATAAACCTATTCCTGTATTACCTTTCCTTCAGGAAGTTTGATGAGGCAAAGACCATTTTAGAGAAGCTAAGGCTCCTCGGAGAAACCACTGAGAATTCAACTATACTGGCAGAGTACTATGACAACATGGCATATCTATATTTTGAATCCGACGAATGGGAAAGTGCAGATGAATATTTCAATAGGGCCTATTCTTTTTACAGGCAATACGGGATGCCTCCCCTTGCCTTTTACGATAAATATTCTCGCTTCCTTGTGCATAGAGGGGAGTTCAGAAAGGCCCTGAGAATAATAAGAGAGGCCATCAGTGAATGGAAAAATTACACAAATATAAGTATCTCATCATCTCTTTACAGAAGTCTCCTTGTGGTATTAAGTGTAATAACAGAGCGGGATTACTTCTCTAAGTTTCTTAAATTTCTACCTCAGGACGTATTACGACAGCCTTCTGTGGCTTACTTTATAAATTTTCACAGGAGAGACTTTGAATCTGCTTTGAGGGATGTTGATGAGCTGATTAAGGGCTTGACGAGTTATGGAAAGGAATTTGGGAGATTGGTTTACATTGAAAAAGCCGAAGCCCTTTACAATCTTGGGCGTGTGGATGAAGCTGAAGAATTTATAAAAGAGTATATCGAGGCCCAGCCTGAAAATTCTTTCAGGCTGGGCCTCGCCTATGTCATTATGACAAAAATAAATCTCAAAAAGAATCAATGGGATTCGGCCCTGAGATACCTGGATAAGGCAGAAGAAATATTTAATCGCCTTGGTGCAAAATTCCAGCTTGCCAAGGTGCGCTGCTACAGGACCTATCTCGATGCCATCTTTCAGGAAACTGAGATTGATCCTGAAAAACTGAAAGAATGCCACAGGCTACTTGATGAACTGGGGGCCATAAAAACTTTTGACAATATAGAGCTTGAAATTTTAAATGCGGTTGAAAAATAATTAAGCGATGGACTCCAGCGATTTTATAGACCAGTCTTTAAAGGGGATGAGTGCGAGTTACCTGGGGGTGCTCTACAACGTCTCCGTTATACTGAACTCCACTCTTGACCTGAAGAAAACGCTAAGTTATCTGACCGACGTGGTGAAAAACCTCGTAAATACTGAGAGATGCGTAATAGACCTTAAAAAAGAGTGCTGTGGGGTAAAGCGGGAAACCTACAATTTTTCTGAAAACTATATCACTGACCTGAGTGAGACGATTCTAAAAAAGGTTTACGAAACTGGTAAGACATTAAAGCTCATAGATGCCCAGAATCATAGCGAGTTTAAAAACCGCAAAAGTGTCAAAAGACTGGGTATAAGGTCGGTTCTCGCTGTTCCCATTAAATGGAAAGACGAAGTGCTTGGAGTGATTTATATTGACAACAGGAGAATTGTAAACGCCTTCACAGAGCGTGAGCAGGCTCTGCTTGAGGCTATCGCCAACGTGGCATCAGTTGCCATTAGAAATTCTCAAAAATACTCCACTCTTAACCAGTCTCTTAAAGACATAAAGAGCATCTTGAGCAAGGGCTTCTTTTATACGGATAGATTCCTCGTTGTAAGTGACAAAATGAAGAGGGTGGTGGATGAGATTGAGAGGATTAAAGACAAGGATGAGATAAATGTCCTCATCCTCGGTGAGACCGGTGTTGGAAAGGAAGAGGTTGCAAGAGCAATCCATGTGAAATCAAAAAGAAGAAACAAAATGTTTAACTCCATTAACTGCCCCAATTTGAAAGAAGAGCTGTTTGAATCCATGATGTTTGGACATAAGAGAGGCTCTTACACGGGCGCAATTAAAGACCACGACGGAAAGATACTCGAAGCCAACGGTGGCACAGTTTTCCTCGATGAGATAGGAGACCTTTCACCATCCCTTCAGGCAAAATTTTTAAAGGTCCTTGAAACAGGTGAAATAGAAATAATCGGAGCCAGTAAGCCCGTCAAAGTGGACGTCAGATTTATTTCTGCAACCAATAAAGACATAGAGGAAATGGTGGAAAGAGGTGAATTCAGGGAAGACCTCTACTATAGACTCGCTGGCTATATCATAGAGATTCCTCCGCTCAGGGAGCGAAAGGAGGAGATTATCCCCCTTGCCAACTATTTCCTTAATCTATATTCTCACGATAGAAACATTAAGGGATTCACGTCAAAGGCGAGGGAGAAACTTTTGAGCTACGATTACCCGGGTAACGTCAGAGAGCTTCGAGATGTGGTTAAGAGGGCAATTGTCCTCTCTGAGGGAGATTTTATAACCGAGAATGATATAGTTTTTGGTCGTAGAAAAAAGAGAAGCAAGAAAACTTATTTTGATGAAAATATTAGCCTCAAAGAACTTGAAAAAGTCCATATACTCCAGGTGCTTGAAAAAACAAACTGGAGTATGGCAAAAACGGCAGAAATACTCGGAATTACGAGGCAAACACTGAGAAATAAGATTAAGGAATACGGCCTTGATAAATTCAGGAAGTGAGTGCACTTCTGTAAACTCTGATTTGTTGCCTTTAAAATACTCATCGCACATTAAGGAGGAATAAAATGGGATTTTTCATGGCGAGAGAAGATGACATAAAGAAGGGAAAAACTACAGATGTTTATTTTGTTAGAACCGAGAAGATTTTAAGAGAGAAAAATGTTCATAACCTCTCAGTTGCAGAGTTCACCGTCTCCGGTTTGCCCAATGGGTACAGATGGGCCCTGTTTGGGGGACTGGAAGAAGCGGTTGAGCTGCTGAAGGGGAAGAATATAGACCTTTATGCGTTTCCCGAAGGGACCCTTTTTAAACCGCGAGATATCAATGGAGTCCTTGTGCCTGTAATGTACATCGTGGGTGATTACGTGGAATTTGCTATTTATGAGACACCGACACTTGGCTTTCTATGCCAGACGAGCGGAATAATGACAAAGTCTGCCAGGGTGAGACTGGCGGCTGGAGACTCTGTGGTGCTTTCCTTCGGTATACGTCGCATGCACCCGGCCCTCGCACCTATGATTGATAGAGCGGCATATATTGGCGGATGTGATGGTGTTTCAAGTCTCATTGGAGCAGAAACGATAAATCAGCCGGCCAAAGGTACCATGCCTCATGCCCTTATGATCACAATGGGTGAGGATGAAGCGTGGAAAGCTTATGATGAGCTGATGCCACCTGAGGTGCCAAGAATTGCCCTCATAGACACTTTCGGAGATGAGAAATACGAAGCCATTAAGGCTGCAAAGATATTCCGCAAACTCCAATCGGTCAGATTGGACACCCCGGGTTCCAGGAGAGGGAACTTTGCAGCAATCATTCGAGAAGTTCGCTGGGAGCTGGATGTCCGTGGCTACAAGGATGTAGGAATATTTGTATCCGGCGGTCTTGATGAAAAGACTATACCGGAGCTAAAAGAGGCTGGTGCCAACGGATTTGGTGTTGGAACGTCCATCTCGAATGCCCCCACCATTGATTTTGCCATGGATATTGTTGAAATTGACGGCAAGCCCAGCGCGAAAAAAGGGAAATTTGGCGCAAGAAAAGACACTTACAGATGTAGGGAATGTTTCTCTTTTGTCAATGTCAGGCATGGTGAGAATCCTCCTGAAAGATGCCCGGTCTGTGGTGGAGAACTTGAGCTTATGCACAGAAAAATTCTTGATAAAGGAAAACTCGTGTATGAACTTCCAGGTGTCGAAGATATGAGAAATTACGTGCTTTCCCAGCTGGAGCACCTAAAAAAGGTGGAAGAAAATCCTATCTAACGGAGGGAAGATGAAGGTCGTTATCCTCGCAGGTGGAAAGGGCAAGAGACTCGAGCCTTACACCACTCTGCTACCAAAGCCACTGATGCCTGTGGGAGAGTACCCTATTCTTGAAATAATCTTGAGACAGCTTAAGTACTACGGTTTTAACGAGGTAATTCTT
This sequence comes from Caldifarciminota bacterium, assembly GCA_026991055.1. GTDB lineage: Bacteria > Hydrothermota > Hydrothermia > B15-G9 > WFZT01 > WFZT01. Next base: position 30,829 of record JALXCE010000308.1, read on the forward strand.
GCAGTTGGACACCTTGCAGAGTTGATCCAGGCGTACTTCGGGAAAGGGGAAAAACTCGGGATGAAGATCGCTTATGTCTTTGAGCCTCATCCGCTTGGAACTGTTGGCCCTCTTAAACTTATGCAGGATAGGTTGAATGATACTCCTTTCTTAGTAATGAACGGTGACATTTTGACAGACCTTGATTTTAAGGAATTTATGGATTATCACCTGAATTCCGGCGGCACCCTCACAGTTGGAGTTAAAAAGAGAGCTGTAAATATAGATTTCGGAGTGGCTGATCTTTCTGGTAATGTGATTGTTAACTACAGGGAAAAACCAACTTTTGAATTCTGGGTTTCAATGGGAATTTACATATTCGAACCTCCAATTCTGAATTATATACCCGATAAGAAGAAATTTGACTTTCCAGACCTTGTTCAGGAGTTAATTGCCCACGGCGAGAAAATTTCAGCCTACCTTTATGACGGTTTCTGGCTGGACATAGGCCGAGAGGAAGACATGAAACGTGCCCAGTATGAGTTTGAAAGCCGAAAGGATACCCTGCTGAAATGAAGGCACTGGTTTTAAGTGGTGGAAAAGGAACGAGATTAAGACCGGTGACATATAGCCTTGCAAAGCAACTCGTTCCCGTCGCAAATAGGCCAATCCTTTTCTACGTGCTGGATAACATAATTCAAGCAGGGATAAGCGATATCGGAATCATTATTTCGCCGGAAACTGGTGAAGATATCAAGAGGGCGGTAGAGATGTATCGGACCCGTGACGCCAGGTTTACCTTTATTTTACAGGAGGCACCTCTGGGACTTGCCCATGCCGTAAAAATTTCAAGAGACTTTATCGGTGATGAACCTTTTGTTATGTACCTTGGAGATAATTTGATCGGCTCCGGGATCGGAAACTTTAAAGAAAAGTTTTTATCCGAAAACCCTGATGCCCTTATTCTGGTTAAAGAAGTGGAAGATGCCACACAGTTTGGGGTCGTCGAATTTGACCAGGAAGGAAAGGTAATGAGATTGGTGGAAAAGCCAAAATTTCCTCCGTCCAGCTTCGCCCTTGTCGGGGTTTACTTCTTCTCTCCTGCTATTTTTGAAGCTGTAGAGAAGCTCACACCTTCATGGCGCGGAGAGTATGAGATTACGGAAGCCATTCAGGAGCTGATAAATTCCGGTAAAAAAGTAATTGCCGAGTATCTTGAATCCTGGTGGCTTGATACAGGGAAAAAGGATGACATTCTTGAGGCTAACAGAGTGGTGCTTGATGAATGGATAAGGAGAAATATAGATGGGCGCATTGATGAATCAAGTGTTATATCTGGAAGAGTGTCCATTTCTAAGGGTGCCATCGTGGAGAACTCTGAAATCAGGGGCCCTGTTGTTATTGGTAGTGGCGCGACGGTAAGGAACTCATTTATAGGACCTTACACGAGCATTGGGGATTTCTCACATGTGGAAGATTCAGAAATCCAATTCTCGGTTGTGCTTGATGGTGTTGAAATTCTCGGAGTTAAAGGGATTGATAGTTCAATAATAGGGAAAAGGGCACGCGTAGTGGGCAATGGCAAAAATCGTATTAAACTTTTCATCGGAGATGATGCAGTAGTTGAATTCTGAGATGGCCCGACTGCTTAAAATTAAGCTTCCCATAGACGGCCCATTTGTTATAGTCCCTGAGGTCTACCATGACCATCGAGGATACTTCATGGAAACCTTTAGTGAAAGGGACTTTAAGGAGATCGGCATCACGAAGAGCTTTGTTCAGGACAACGAATCCTACACAAAAAAGCGCGGCACAATTAGAGGATTGCACTACCAGATAGCTCCGAAGCCGCAGGCCAAGCTGGTGAGATGTGTCAGGGGAAGTGTATTTGATGTGATGGTGGATATCAGGCCAGGTAGTCCAACGTTTGGCCGATGGACCGCGGTAATTCTTAATGAATTCAACCACAAGCAGGTCTACATTCCCGAGGGATTCGCCCACGGATTCCAGAGCCTCACTGATGATGTAATTGTTACTTACAAGGTCACAGAATTTTACTATAGAGAGTTTGACAGGGCCATCAGATGGAATGATCCCGAGATTGGCATCTCCTGGCCCTTTGATAATCCCATACTATCTGAAAAAGACAGAAATGCGCCCCTTCTGAAGGAGGCAGAGCTTATCTTTTGACCATGAGGATACTTGTAACAGGTGGAGCCGGCTTCATAGGAAGTGAGTTTGTAAGGCAGTTAAAAGAAGAGGTCGCGGTCCTGGATAGCCTGACCTACGCCGGAGATTTGAAAAGACTCGAAAAGGTGATGTCCCGGATTTCATTTTTCCGTGCCGATGTGCATGATATGGAGCAAATTCAAAAAATTTTTAAAGACTTTAAACCCGAGGTAGTGGTACACTTTGCGGCAGAGACCCATGTGGACAGAAGTATCCTTTTCCCCACCCAATTCTACGAGACCAACGTGATAGGCACCCACAATGTGCTCCAGGCTTCTCTTGAAACTGGCGTTGAGCTTTTTATCAATGTTTCCACAGATGAGGTTTATGGTGAGAGAGAGGATGAAGGAAGATTTAAAGAAGATGATCCGTTGAGACCAGGCTCTCCATATGCGGTTAGTAAGGCGGCGGCTGATATGCTCGGCCGTGCATTTATGCGAACTTACGGTCTTCCTGTGATTACCGTGAGACCTTCCAACAACTATGGTCCCTGGCAGTACCCTGAGAAGCTTGTCCCGGTTGTCATCGCGAAGGCTCTAAAAGACGAGCCAATCCCGGTCTATGGAACTGGTGAAAATTTAAGAGAATGGATACACGTTTCGGATACGGCTCGAGCTTTGATAGAAATTCTGAAGAATCCCAGGCCGGGTGAGATTTACAATATAGGTAGTGGAATTGAGCTTAAAAACATTGACGTGGTTAAGAAAATACTTCGTATCCTTGGTAAACCCGAGGATTTGATAACCTTTGTCAGGGATCGTGCCGGGCACGATTTTCGGTACTCCCTTAACACCAAGAAAATCCAAAAGGAGATCGGATGGAGCCCGGAAATAGGTTTTGATGAAGGACTCTATCAGACTGTGATGTGGTACATTGAACACATGGAATGGCTTGAGGAGAAGATAAAAACTGTCCGTAGTTTCTGGGAAATGGTCTATGAAAATGAGAGTGGTGATAACAGGAGCTAATGGCCAGCTCGGCACTGCACTGGTCGAAAATGCCCCAGAAAACGTTGAAGTTATACCCCACACAAGAGAGGATTTTGATCTGAGGGATATAAATGCTCTTGAACGTTTTTTAAGAGAAACTGCTCCTTTTATGGTTATCAATACGGCCGCTTTTCATGATACAGAGGCCTGTGAGACTGAATTTGAAGAGGCTCTGTTTGTGAATGCGATAATACCGACTATAATGGCAAGAATACTCGAGGAAATTGGGGGAATCGTGGTTTTTATCAGCACCGATTACGTATTTGACGGCGAGAAACGGGGAGAGCTTTATCTTGAGGATGACTTGCCGAATCCCCTGAACAGGTACGGTATCTCAAAACTTGCAGGTGAAGTGGGGGTTTCAAAACTGTCTTCTAAGTTCTATATTTTTAGACTGTCTTCGCTCTTTGGAAAAACGAGGAAACGGACCGGGAATTTTGTCCTTAAAATTATAGAAAAGGCAAAGAAAGGCGAGCCCCTCAGGGTAGTCAATGATATTTTCATGACACCCACTTACGCTCCGGACGCTGCAAGAAGAATCTGGGAAGTCCTGCTTGGTGATTTTTCTCCCGGAGTGTACCACGTCTCAAACTCAGGTGTCACCAGCTGGTTTGATTTTGCAAAGGAAATACTGAGGATCAAGGGCATTGATAAAGATGTGATGCCTGTTTCTCATACCGAGATTAAAACGAAAGTGAAGAGGCCCTTCTGGAGCCCGCTGGGAAGCAAATATCTTTCTCCGTTACGTCATTGGGGGGAGGCACTCAAAGAATATCTGGAGGTAGAGTCATGGACCTGAGTGTCATAACAATCAGTCATGGGCACGATGCCGAGGTAAAAAGGCTTTACAAGTCTATCCTCGGCAAAGACTGGAAAGTCGGTTTAGAACTAATTCTTATAGACAATCTCCCCCCTCACAAAACAGCAAAGCTGGTGAGCAAGACTTTCCCCGGAGTCAAAATATTGAAGAACAAGAGACCCAGGGGATTTGCACACAACGCTAACCTTGGTATAAGCAAATCCTCGGGACGTTACATTTTTCTACTAAATCCTGACATTGTAGTCCTCGACGGCCTCTTTGAAAAAATGGTTAAATTCATGGATGAGCACCCTGATGTTGGCATAGCAGCCCCGGTTCTCCTTAATGTGGATGGCTCAAGACAACCCTCGGCACGAAGATTCCCCAATTTCTGGGTAATGATGTTGCGTGGTCTTGGCCTTGACAGGTACCTTGGTTTTATGTCATTAAATCAAAAATATATTGCAAACGATGTACCTCTGAACAACGGCTATGTGAACGTGGATTGGGTGACAGGAGCGGCCATGATTATCAGGAGAAAGGCATACGAAGTTATAGGCCCGTTTGACGATAAAAACTTTTTCCTCTACTTTGAGGATGTTGATTACTGCTACAGACTGTGGAAGGCGGGCTGGCGTGTGGCATATGTCACAGAGGCCAGAGCAGTGCACGAATGGAAAAGACGCTCGAGAAATCCATTCTCCGTTTATAAATTTTACCACGTTGTTAGTGGCGTAAGGTTTTTCAAAAAGTACGGTCTAAATCTGAAAAATCCCAGGGAGGGTTTGAAATGAAAGTTTTTTACATGTCGTCTGAGATATATCCCTATGCGAAAACAGGGGGATTGGCCGATGTTGCCGGCACACTTCCCCTGAGTCTCAAAAAACTGGGAGTCGAGATCATTCTCGCAATGCCCTATTACAATAGGTTCGTTGAAAAACACATCCCTGAGAATACCGGAATCGTGCTGGACGTGGAATTCAACGGAATTACCTACAAGACGCCTATCTATAAAAAAGAAAACAAAGACGTTACCACCTACTTCATCAAAAACGACCAGTTCTTCAATAGAGAGTTTCTCTACGGAACACCTGAAGGCGATTATCCTGATAACCCGCTCAGATTCGGCTTTTTTAACGTAGCATCCCTGAGACTTCTTGAAAAATTGAATTTTAAACCGGCGATTATCCATCTAAACGACTGGCAGACAGCTCTTGTCCCTGTTTACCTTAAAAAAACGAATCTTTTCCCATTTCTAAAGGATACGAAAACCATTATAACAATCCACAATCTTGCCTATCAGGGCACCTTTGATCCCAAATTTTTGAAAGACCTGATGCTCCCTGAATCTCTATTCAACATGGAGGCCATGGAATTTTATGGAAAAATCAACTTTTTGAAAGGCGGAATAGTTTTCTCCGACGTCATCACAACTGTCAGCCCTACCTATGCACGGGAAATTCAGACCCCGGAGTATGGGTATGGACTCGAAGGAGTGCTTTACAAGAGAAGGGAGCATATTTATGGGATTTTAAACGGCATTGATTACGATGTATGGAATCCTGAAAACGATGAAAATATTTACTACACGTACTCAGTCGAAGACTTCCATTACAAGAAAATGCTGAACAAAACCCACCTTCAGGAAGATGTGGGCCTTCCGGCAGATTCTGAAAAGCCTTTGATTGGTATGGTTTCAAGGCTCGCAGCTCAAAAGGGGCTTGACCTCCTTGCAGATGCCATGAAAGAGCTTTCAAACATGGACCTTCAGATGGTTATACTTGGGACAGGTGATAAAATTTATCAGGACCTTCTCTCTGATTTTGGAACCAAATTCCCAGACAAATTCGCCGTTAAAATTGCATTTGATCCGGTGCTTGCAAGAAGAATTTACGCTGGTTCTGACATGTTCCTCATGCCATCAAGATATGAGCCATGTGGGCTTGGCCAGATGATTGCTATGCGGTACGGAACTATTCCTGTAGTGAGAAAAACAGGTGGCCTTGCTGATACTGTCGAGGATTTCACCTATGAAAAGCTAAAGCGTGATCCTGGAAAACGTAAGGGATACGGTTTTAGCTTCACTACATACACTCATGCCAACCTGATAGATGCTATTAAAAGGGCACTCAAGATTTATAGGGATAAAGAGACATGGAACCAGCTTGTAAAAATTGCCATGACACGTGATTTCTCATGGAAGAGCTCGGCAAGGGAGTATATCGCTCTTTACGAAAAGGTCATGTACATGTAAGGAGGTCGAAATGAAGAAACTGTTTATCCTTTTATTTGTCACGGGCCTGCTCTCGGCCCAGTTTGCACCTGATACGACCAACTCAGTTGGTGGCGGGCTTGGTATGGCCGTAATTGATGGCAACCCTTATTTCACCTTAAATCTTGCAACCGAATTACATTTTGGAAAGTTTGGACTTGGCCTGAATATACCGCTGCTCTACAGCCCAAAAGAAGGGATTAGAAAAGAGGATTGGAACTCTAAAAGAGATTACGCAAGGATAATCTCTTATGTGAGATACGGTTACAAAGGTGATCCGTTCTACATAAGAATCGGCGCGCTTTCCCATACGACACTCGGACACGGTTTTCTTGTTTACAACTACAATAACCGGATACGCGAAGACGAGGTGAAAGTGGGGGCTGAACTCTACGTTGACAGGGGATTCTTTGGATTCGAGGGATTTAACAGTGACTTCGGTAGACTTGGATTGATGGGAATAAGGGGATTCGTGCGGCCATTTCATAACATCCCTATAGCGGGCAGGTTGCAGCTCGGCGGAAGCTTTGTCCGGGACTTTGATCCAGACGAGAGAGAAGCTACACACGACGGTGTTTCAGCTTTTGGGCTTGATGCTGGTTTCCCAATATTCCAGTACTCTCTTTTAAGTTCCACGGTTTACGCTGACTATGGCACCATAGTTAAGCACGGACACGGATTTGCAGAGGGTATTGTCTTCAGTCTAAACGGTATTGGAATCTTTGACCTTGGAGTAAAACTTGAGGAAAGGCAACTATCCCCACACTTCACGCCTGCATATTTCAACTCGATGTATGAAGTTGATAAACCATACAAAGAATCGGAGCTTGACAGCATCACTCAAAAGGTTGATGGCACATTTGGTGAACTCTACGGTGAAGCCCTGGGGAAGCTTAAGGTCTCTGGAAATTACTTCCACAAGAAAAATGTTAAAAACAGTGGGGTTCTAAATCTTCTTGCCACCACTGGTGATATGTTCCCTGTCTTCACCCTGAACTGGCGTTATTACAAAGACCAGATTGAGACCATGAAGGATGTCTTTACCATCAATGACCGGTCCATTCTTTTCACGGAGATAGGCTACAGGTTGAACCCATACATGACTGTTTTCACGGTAATTAAAAGAACTTACCGTTATGATAAAGAGACGGGTAAATATAAGCCCACAGACCGCTACGGTGTCAGGGTAGAATTTAACTGGCATTTTTAAGGTTTAAGGGGGGGCGTGCACTTCGTGCACGCCCTCTAAGTCGGCCCCTGGTTGAGAGCTTGTTCGAAAACTCTGAATTAATCTATGTGTTAAGTCTTGTTGATAGATTCACGTAAAAAATTTTTCCTCCCCCCGCATAAATTTGTTTGCGGGGGGAGGATGAAAGGAGAGGGGGCACATCTGCGAGGAAAGGTTGTGATGAGGGTTACATCTTGATTTTTCAAATTTTTGAGCTGAGACTCTACCTATATCCTTCCAAATTCAAGGTAAAGAAGATACTGACATGTAACACCAATCCTGGAATTTTTTAAACAGGATTCCCCTGTCGCGAGGTTGTTCGGAAAATTCTGAATTTTAGTTGCTACCTTGTTCATCGAATATTCGTAGCCTCAATGATAGTCACAGACGAGACAATATGTCAAGTCCTGAAATATGTTGACACTTAAAGGGGGAACTATCATCAGCATGATCTACCCCCTGTCTTCACCTCAAATCCCTCTATCTCTACTTCTCCACTATAAACCTCGCTCGGCGTCGCATACC
>JALXCE010000309.1 GCA_026991055.1 Caldifarciminota bacterium
ATGGTCATTTTTAGCTTTGGTGTAAGCTTTGTGGACACATCAACTTCAGAGGGGATGACAGAGCTTTTCTGGGGAACAAGTAAAACGTCATCAAAGGTAAAGGCTTCTCGAATTTCCATTAGATTTTAAAAAGCTGGGGGGCAGGGATTCGAACCCCGACTACCTGATCCAGAGTCAGGCGTCCTGCCGGTTAGACGACCCCCCAAAATTTTTGGCAGCGCCACCGGGATTTGAACCCGGGTCTCCTGGCTGAGAACCAGGTATCCTAGGCCGGACTAGACGATGGCGCCGCGTGAAAGTGCTATATTTATAAACCACCACCCCACACCTGTCAATAGGAGGGGAGTGTGTTTAGTTCTGTGGTAACCGTTTGGCCTTATTCAGTCTTTCTTTAATAGATTTGTTCTTTTCAAATCTCATCTCCGTTTTCGATTTAATTACCTATAAGAAAGAAATGGACGAAACATCTGAAAATGTGATTCCATTATAAAAAATTTCTTGGGAATTTAAATTTTTACACGAAGAGCTTGTGAACATTCTATAACTTTTGCATTTTATTTGTGCAGAGGTTTAAAATAAAATCATGGAACTAAGGGAGTTACATATAAGTGGATATCGGGGAATCAAAGAGGTGGATATATCTCTTAGAAGAATAAATTTAATCATTGGTCCTAACAACACTGGTAAATCTGCAATACTTGAAGCTGCTGGTATATTATTGTCAAAAGATTCACACTTTACTGATGCCAAAGGGACTAATTTATTTGACCATTTAATAAGTACAAAGAAATATGAGCCCCAGTTTTTTGTAAATGTAGAATATAACAAGGCAATAATAAAATCTGGTAAACTTGAGATTTATATTGAATATCAAAAAAAAGGTCTGCCATCTGATACAATTGTCTCAACCCACATGATAGAATTGTTAAAAGAAAACATTCAACAAAAAGTTCTCCGAGAATTTCCGTTAGGGTATAACTTTGCCGTTGAGAAAGTATTAAGCAGTTTTGCCCGTGAATTAGAAATAGAGGATAGGAATAAAGTTCGAAGTGCAATAACCCGATTAGCAAGAAAATATAAAATGAATATAGATAAGATTGTAGAACAATCCGTTCGTCAGTTTTTGGAAAAGTCTAAACTTATACTTTATTCTCCAAGTACACTGTTTGTATATTTACCGACATCCTTGAGATTTCCAGTAGATGCTGGATTTGGTAGATACTACGTTAACATATCTTATTTAAAACATCCAAGTACTATGAGTAATTTCTCAAACATAGTTTTGGGTTTACAAAGAGCTTCATCAGTTGAATCGATTTACAAACTTTATGACAGATTGGTGGAACTGGGGAAAATAAACAGTGCTATAGAGGTTATTAAACGATCCGTTCCATATATTATAGATATACGTAAGACCGAGTCGGATAAGATTTATGTATTGTCATCTCTAACCACTAAACCAATCCCTCTTACATCTATGGGAGATGGTTTTATTTCACTGCTTGAAATTGCGTTCTCAAGCGGATTTATCGATGATGGAGTAATTCTTCTTGAAGAACCTGAACTTTATTTGCATCCTGGATTTGCACGAATAGCTTCAGAGACGATATTGCATAATTCGGAATCTAAGCAATTCATAATCACAACTCATAGCTTAGATTTTATAACAGATATTTTAAGTGTAGCTAATTATACGGATAAGCTCGATTACATGAACGTAATTAGAATCCACAGACGAGAGGATATACCTGATTTAGTAGTCGAAACTTTACCTGGGGAGCAAGCTCTGGAAGAGATAGAATCTATAGGCGTTGATTTAAGAGTTACATGAGTCCGATGGTCGAATTAATATTAGGGGAGGGACCCAATGATAAGGTATTTGTTAAGGAGGTTCTTTTATACATCGGGGTAGATAACTCGAAATTGTATGTTTTTAAAAACTTAAGGGACCATCGGGAAAATTTTAGATATTTTCACAAAAAGCTTTTGCAGGAAACCTCCTTTTTACAAGACAAAATATCTGTTTTCGGCGATAATGGGAAATCCAACCTCTTGAATAAAATGGTACCAAGAATTGTGACAGACTTTATGGTGAAGGGTGACATAAAAGCTTTTATCTTGCTGGACAAAGATGGGAATACTTATGATGATATAGTCAACAAAGTTAGTCAAAACATCGAGAACATCGGTAAACGTATGCAAAAATTAAATATCAAACCAAAGAAATCTGGTAATAATATTGTTAATATCACATCCAGTAGTTTCTCTGCCAATTGCCAGATATTTTTAATACCCAAATCCTTGGAAAAACAGATAGTGGAAAAAGCGTTTGAAAATAACAGAAATTTTAAGAAATATATTAAAAATATAGACCCACATGATGCAATGAAATATATTGGTGAAAAATTGGGTATTACAAGAGATGAGCTTATACAGAAAGCTGTAAGGGAAGAGTGGTTCAAAAATACAAGATGGTTTAAAAGTTTAATCAGACAACTTAAGAAATTTTTTGAACATTTCTTCGAACAAAATTGAATTACGCTCTTTGTAATCCACACCTTTCACCCTCATTGAGGGGACAATTGGGTTGACTTATAATTGAAACCGATGAGTGGTGATAAAGAATTAACCGTATGGGAGCATCTTGAAGAGCTTCGTACACGTCTCATCAGAATAACCATAGCGGTACTCGTCACGGGTATAATTGGCTATATCTTTTCTGACTGGATTATTCACCTTGTGTCAAAGCCTGTTGGCACACTCTATTTCTTCTCTCCCCCTGAGGCATTCATTATTCGACTGAAAATCCTTCTTTTCTCAGGCCTTTTTTTCTCAGCTCCCTACATACTTTATGAGCTCTGGAAGTTTGTGGAGCCCGGACTCCTGCCCCATGAGAAAAAGTATGCCCTGCCGCTCATCCTGAGTGGCACAGTTCTCTTTTACGTTGGTATCGCCTTTGGGCTTTTTATAGCCCTTCCCCTTGGAGTCAAAGTCCTCGTTGAATTTGGCGGAAAATACATGCAGGGGCTTTTCAACGCAAAAAGCTATTTTAATTTTGCCCTGCTTCTGCTTTTTAGCTTTGGAATTCTATTCGAGTTCCCGGTAGTGATCGTATTCCTTGCCCAGATTGGTGTGATAGACCCTTATAAACTGGCAAAGCAGAGGAAGTATGTCATCGTCGGAATATTCGTGGTTGCAGCCATCATTACACCCTCTGTTGATATGGTCACACAGCTTGTGCTCGCGATTCCTCTGATTTTTCTCTTCGAGATTTCCATATTTTTCTCAAAGATGGTCCGAAAGAAACCCAAGGAAACCAGGGTAGAGAAGGAGAATGAGGTTACAGAGAACAAATGATACTTGTTGCCCTTTCACTGGTTCTCTATATCCTCTCTTTTCCACCGTTTAGCATTCCATTCCTGATATTCATTGCGTTTGTCCCGGCATTTTTAGCCATTGGCAAAATCTCTTACAAAAAGGCCTTCTGGTGGTTCTTTGCAGGAGGAGCAATCTTTTCACTTATTCATGTCTACTGGATTTTAAATCT
>JALXCE010000310.1 GCA_026991055.1 Caldifarciminota bacterium
AATCTAAAAAATCCAAGATGTAAATTCTCACCCATTCCACCCCAGCCCTCCCTTCCCAAAGGGAAGAGAGGGAGCTCTATTTTCGCTTAAGCCGGCAAAATGAAACCTTTATCGAGAAGCAGAAAGAATGGTGAAATGGCTGGATTTAGTGGGCTTGAAGGCCTTGCGCACAAGATTTTGAAGAAAGGACGGGCTTTTTGAGGTATAAAAATTTAAAAAATTTTAGAAGTAGCCCCTTACCTTATCTCTCCCCGCAAAGAATTTGTGCGGGGAGAGGGAATTTTTTTATCAGTGGCAGGATAAATCTCTTAATTCCAAAAATTCGATGCACTCCCCGTTCAGGTTAACTTTAATGGGCATGGAATTTTGGACAATCGTCATGGGCCAGAAAAGGTGACCATTACTCGCGAAGCGAGTGTTAAAAATCAACACAAAAGTTTTTCCCTCCCCTGCGCTTTGCGCGGGGGAGGGATTCAAGGGAGGGGGCTTTCCGCTTGAAATTTATAAAAAATGTAAACCCTCACCCCAGCCCTCTCCCGCGAAGCGGGAGAGGGAATTGCATGGATTTTGATTGAAATTTTGTCAGATGTTACCCATCACCTGACCTCTCCCCGCAAAGCGGAGTGAGGGAGATTTTTGAAAAAATTACTCAGCGGAGGCAAATTCTTTTGAAAATTGTGGATGCTAAAAAATTTTTCAACCTAATGGTGATCACCCCTCCAGAATCTCAAGGAGTTTTCCAAACACCTCATCAACTCCCACTGTCCTGTAACAGTCGTAAGTACCAAGAGGGCAGGTGCGCTTGAAGCAGGGAGAGCAGGGAATTTGATGATAGATATAAAATCCTCGTTCACCAAAGGGGGCTGTCCAGCCGGGATCGGTGGATAAAAATATCGTTAAAACCTTCGTACCTGCTGCTATTCCAAGGTGTGATAGTCCGGAATCTATGGCAAGCAGGGCCCTTGCTCGAGAAAGGATACAAATCGTCTCTCTTAAGCTCGTTTTCCCAACGAGATTGACAAAATCATTGAGTCCCTTTGCTTTCTCCACATCTCCCGGTCCTCCAAGAAATACCACCTGAAATCCCCTTTTCTCAATCCTTTTTGCCACTTCTATGAAATTTTCAAGGGGCCACTCTTTGGCAGGACCGTAGTTGGCAAATGGACTCATGGCAACAAACTTCTCCACCTCAAACTGCGATTCACATCCCTCTACTTCCACCCTGGGCTCCATTACCTGAGGCTCTATTCCGAGGGGTCTCGCAAGTCTCAAGTAACTCAGCAATATATGTTCCTTTCGCCAGAATTCTCGTCTTTTTACCACGTGAGTCAGAAGAAATGAACGCCCATCCCCATCAAATCCAATCCTAATTCCGGGATGAGCAAGCCACATCGCAAAGGCAGAGGAAAAAGAATAGGGAACCACCACTCCGACATCAAACTTTCGCCTCATCTTAAGCGAAGCCCCTAAAAGCTCCTTTCTTGAAGAAAATTTGTGGCATTTTATGATACCCTTAAAAATAGGGGCAACCCTTACATGGCATATCCCCTCAACCTGATGTTCCTTCTTCAGATTCGAAATTAACGGGATAGAATTTACTGCGTCACCGATCCAGTTGGGGAGCCTGACCAGTATTTTCATTCAAAATTCAGGACCTTGATCTTGATTCTGCCGACAATGGAAATGATTTCTGTTTGCTTATCAATCCCGCCCGTTTTCAGCATTATGTGCCGAGCACTTGCTGGAAATTCGTTGAAAATTGAGTCTACAAATATCCATCTTCCACCAATCCAGACCGCATTCCAGGCATGGTAGTAATAAGCTCCGTTGGCATAGATTAGCCCTACAACAACCCGCGTCGGAATACCTGCCGCCCTTGCCACTGCTCCAAAGAGAACTGCGTGTTCATTGCAATCTCCTCTCTTCGATTCAAGGACCTCGACGGCCGATGGAATGGTAACCGTGGGCTTTTTCTCAATGTAGTTATAGACCCAGTTCTTAATTCTCTCCACTTTCTCTACGTCATTTTCCAGGCCTGATGTTAGATTCATGGCAATGTCCCGAATCCGAGGGTCATCTGACTGCATAAATTCATCTGGCATGAGATACTTCTTAACAGAGTCGGGAATTTCCGTGGAGGCAGGCAGTGTGGAGAGGTCCGGAACATCAATTTTGATTACAGCAAAATCTTTGCCCTTTTTTACAAGTTTCTGACCATCCAGTGTGAGGTCAAGAAAGTTTGGATCAATATTTGAGAGCTCCAGCTCCACCGACTTTGCATCCTGGGGCACATTACCCTCAGGAACAACGGCAAAGAGACGCAGAAGATCGACTGACTGGCTCTGCATCTTAGTTGCTACTTCTTCTGGCTCATCAATGCTCACAATACCGAGGGCGCCTTCATCACGGATTATTCTGCCTTTATAAACATAGGTGTGGGTAGTATATCCGAGGTACTTCAGCACGTATTCCTTTGCCTTCACTTTCTTGCCCTGATATGAGAGGAATTTGTAAGCAATCTTTAAAAGCTGTGCGTCTTCAATGGTGAAAGTGGATGGGTCATAGAGTTTAAATGTTTCAGGTATGGGTTTATTGAGAATCATACGGGCGTGGAGAAGGGTTGGAACAAAGAATTTATCAGCGGAGAGTTCTCTCGATGGCCCCTGTCTGCCATTCATTTCTACTGAAACTTTTATAGATTTCCCGGTCCTCTTGCCAGTAGATTTCACCCTCTGGTCACCCGTTGAGAGGAAAAATTCAAAAGATTTGAGCTTGAGAGTCTTATCGGTTTTAACAACAGTTGTGGTATTGAGGCTTTTGGGCTGACCAAGCATCTTGAGGTCCATCACAGTAGTCTCTCGGATTTCGTAGCCGCTTGTTTTTCTTTCGATCTCAATGTGGGTGTATCCAATTTTGTAGCTCTTCACATAGACTCCTAACCACTGCTCAAATCTGGCCTGAAGTGAGCCAATTATAAAAAGTGCAATCAATAATTTTCTCATATCTGACCTCCAGTGGGTTTAATTATACGACTTCTATTCTTTGTTTTCATGTGGAGGTGAGACTGTACAAAAAGTTCACCGAAATTTCACCTCCGACCTCCGAGAAGAAGTGATTAAGCGAGAAAATAGATGAGCCCAAAATTTTGCTGACCATAATTTTCCCATTCCACCCCAGCCCTCCCTTCCCGGAGGGAAGGGAGGGTGATAAGCACTGAATTACTTGATTCCCAGGAAGAAGCACATTCCCGCTCACGAGATGCACTTTATACGTAAATTACATTTTTTTGAGATTCTCCGTGAGGTGGCGTATTTGAGCACCAATTTCGGCAGGGCTTACGCGTATTTGCCTTAAGTTAGGATAGGTAATATACTTTTACCCCTTGATTCAGGTAGGAGTGGAAAATGACAGGAGAAAATCGCATAGACCTTCATACACATACCACGTGCTCGGATGGAATTTATCCACCTGAGCAGCTAATAGAAAAGGCAGCGTTCGTGGGATTGAGCGTTATTTCGGTAACGGACCATGATACAGTTGCCTGCC
>JALXCE010000311.1 GCA_026991055.1 Caldifarciminota bacterium
CCTGATAATCTCGGAAGCTGTTTTATATCTTGCAACTGCACCAAAATCCAATACCGTTTACAGAGCCCTGAAAAAGGCTCATGAAGTCGTGAAAAACTATCCGAGGGAAGAAGTCCCTCAGCACCTTAAAGACTCACATTACAGTGGTGCAAAAAAACTTGGACATGGCGAAGGATACATATATCCTCATGGACATGAAGGGGAGATCGAGCAGGATTATCTCCCGCAGAATCTAAAAGGCGTGAAAATATTTGAGCCAGCAGATATCGGCTATGAGAAGGAACTAAAAAAGAGAAAGGAGGTTGATGAAAAATGATGTTCGTTTCCATTGTGCTGTTAATACTTGGATTGGCCATTGGATTTGCTGCAGGATTGCTCTATTTCAAATCGCAGTATGTAAAGAAAATTGAGGAAGCCCAAGGTAGCGCTGAAAAAATTATCGAAGAGGCAAAAAAAGAGGCCCACGGAATAAAGAAGGACGCAGAAGTCAAGGCAAAAGAATACTGGTACAACGAAAAGCGTAAATTTGAGCGCGAGTCCTACGAAGAGAGAAGAAGACTTGAGAAGGAGAGGAAAGCCCTTGACGAGCGAGAAAATCAATTAGACAAAAGGGCTGAAAGTATTTCAAGGAAAGAGAGGGAATTGAGAAATTTAGAAAAGACCCTGCAGGAGCGAGAGCGCGGAATCAAAGCGAAAGAGGAAAGGCTGGAGCAGCTCATTCAGGAAGAGGCGAAAAAATTAGAAGAGGTGGCTCGCCTTACCCGCGAAGAGGCGAAGGCGGAACTCATGCGCACCCTGGAGGCGCAGGCTCGATACGAGGCAGCACAGCTTGTTTACAAAATCCGTGAAGAGGCAAAAGAAAAGGCCGAGCGCGAGGCAAAGGAAATCATTGCCACCGCCATCCAGAGATGTGCAACCTCGCACACAGCGGAGTCATCGGTATCCGTCGTTCCCCTGCCCTCAGATGACATGAAGGGGAGAATCATCGGACGAGAAGGAAGAAACATCAGGGCATTTGAGGCGGCAACAGGTGTTGAGGTCATAATTGACGATACACCCGAGGCTGTAACGCTTTCTGCCTTCGATCCTATGAGGCGTGAAATTGCAAGACTTGCCCTTGAAAAACTTATGCAGGACGGCAGAATCCATCCCGCGCGCATTGAAGAGGTTGTGGAAAAGGTGAAGGCAGAGTTTGATGATTACATTAAAAAGCTGGGCGAAGAGGTTCTGCTCGAGCTCGGTATCGCAGGACTCCATCCGGAGCTTGTCAAATACGTCGGGAGAATGAAATTCCGCTACTCCTATGGTCAGAACCTGCTCCAGCATTCAATTGAGGTGGCAAAGCTCTCAGGCATAATTGCAGGAGAGCTGGGCCTGAGAGAGGACCTCGCAAAGAGGGCAGGTCTGCTCCACGATATTGGAAAACTGGCAGACGATACCTACGAGGGACCTCACGCAGTGATCGGTGCACAGATAGCCAAAAAATTTGGTGAAAATGACCTTGTGGTAAATGCCATCGCCGCACACCACGAGGACGTTGACCCTCAGTCACCATATGCGGTTATAGTGGCGGCCGCTGATGCCATCTCAGGCTCAAGACCAGGGGCAAGAAGAGAGTCTCTTGAGGCATATATCAAAAGAATTGAGAGACTCGAATCCATTGCCACAAGCTTCAGCGGTGTGGAGAAGGCCTATGCCATTCAGGCAGGGCGTGAACTCAGAATTATTGTGGAAGCTGACAAGGTTTCGGATGTTGAGGCATTTGACCTTGCCCGTGAGATTGCGGGCAAAATTGAGGAAGAGCTTGAATATCCCGGTCAGATCAAAGTAACAGTTATTCGTGAGACGAGAGCTGTAGAATATGCGAGATAATTATTCAGGAGGGGCGGCGCCCGAAGGGCGCCGCCCTATTTTATCTTTCAAAATCATGAAAGGACCTTTTAATGAGACTTCTTTTTATCGGTGATGTTGTCGGCAAACCAGGTAGAAAAGCACTTAGAGAACTCCTTCCAACCCTCAGAAATGAGTTCAACGTCGACATAATCCTCGCAAACGTTGAAAACGCCGCCGGAGGGGCTGGAGTCACAAAGAAGGTTCTCGATGAAATCCTGAATTACGGCGTGCACGTCATGACGGGTGGCAATCACATCTGGGACAAAAAAGAAATATTCAAATACATTGATGACTATCCAACTCTTGTGAGACCAGCCAACTACCCACCAGGAGCACCGGGGAAAGGTTTTATCGAATACACAACAGAAACCGGGATCACCATCACAGTCATAAACCTCATGGGGAGATTGTTTATCAAAAATCTCGATTGTCCATTCAGGAAATTTGACGAGATATATGAGAAAAATAGAAATAAAATCGTTCTCGTGGACTTTCATGCTGAGACTACGGCGGAGAAACAGGCCTTTGGTTACTACGTCTCCGGCAGGGCATCCCTTGTGGTGGGAACACATACCCATGTACAGACAGCGGATGAGCGAATTCTTCCAGGTGGTACAGGTTACATTACTGACCTTGGCATGACAGGGGGGCTAAGAGGAGTTATTGGTATCAAAAGCGAGCTTGCCATTCAGAGATTTATTACTCAGCTACCTGTCAAATACGAACCATCCAAGGAAGAAATAGGACTCGAAGGCATTTTCGCCGAAATTGACAATTTAACAGGCAAAACAATAAAAATTGAACGAATAAGAAGGTACGTAAAATGAGAGAGATTGAATACGACAAAATAGTCGAGACCGTAAAAAACCTCGCGATTGAATCAAATTCTGTTTTGAGCGAGGAGATGTACAGGGCACTCGAGGATGCCCTGGAGAGGGAGAAGTCTCCGGTGGGCAGAGAGGTACTCAAGCAGATTCTGGAAAATGATAAAATTGCCAGAAATGAGCTCATACCCATGTGCCAGGACACTGGAGTGGCTGTTATGTTTGTTGAGGTTGGAGAGGATGTGAGAATCAAAGGTGGACACCTGAAAGATGCTCTAATTGAAGGTGTAAGAAAAGGCTACGTGGAGGGTTATTTAAGAAAGTCTGTAGTTAAAGACCCGCTTCGCAGGGTAAATACCGGCGACAATACTCCACCGGTGATCCATTTTGACATTGTGCCAGGTGACAAATTGAAAATCATGTTTGCCCCCAAGGGGGGCGGAGGCGAAAATATGAGCAGGGCAGTGATTTTCCCTCCATCGGCCGGAATTGAGGGTGTTAAGAAGTTTATCATTGATACTGTAACAGATGCCGGTGGGAATCCCTGTCCGCCAATTATTGTTGGAGTAGGAATCGGTGGTGATTTCGAGATGTCGGCAATTCTGGCGAAAAAATCTCTATTCAGGAAAGTTGGCCAGAGGCATCCAGACCCATTTTACGCACAGCTTGAGCTTGAGCTGCTTGAAGAAATTAACAAAATAGGGATCGGCCCCATGGGACTTGGCGGAATGACCACCGCTCTCGATGTTCACATTGAATACTATCCTTGTCACATTGCATCCATACCAGTGGCGGTCAACATCCAGTGCCATGC
>JALXCE010000312.1 GCA_026991055.1 Caldifarciminota bacterium
TCTTTAAGGGATTCGATAGTCAAAGAATCAAAAAAAGAATTTTTGACAAAATATTCACTTGATCAAAATATAGATTTATTTTCTAAAATCTACAATGAGATTCTGAATAAAATCAAGTCGAAAAGTGTGGAGGTTGAAAACAATGACAATATCGATAAGGTATCATCTATAAGAGGTGAGCTACTGATCAAACGGTTTGAGCAACCAAGTCTTCCTGTATGGGAGAAAGAATCAAATCAATGGAAACTATATCCCGAAATATCCATTTTTTTGGTTATTAAAGATTTAAAGGAAGCGTTACTGGCTGATACCCTTGATTCGATAGGCAATCAATTTTATCCAAAATGGAAATTGACCATAATTTCTGAGCTGCCCTCAATAGATCCTGTTTTTAATGAAGGAGACCAACTGAAATGGATTCAATCAGAGAAAAATCATTTTGAGGAACTTAACAAACAGGCTCAGGATATCCAATCCGAAAATTGGCTGGTTTTCTTAAAACAAGGCGACTGTCTTCATCCTCATTCTTTGACTTCTCTGGTCAATATTCTGAATAAATTTCCGACAGTTCAAGTTGTTTATTCCGACCATATAGTTAGAGGCGAAAAAAATGACATCAGATCATGTTTCAAGCCTGATTTGAATATCGATCTACTCAGGTCATTCAATTATATTGAACATGCTTTTTTCATCAAGGCAGAGATATTCCATGTTGTTGGAGGGTTTACCAGTAAACTCAGGGAAGCAGAGCTTTATGATTTGCTTTTAAAATGTTTGGACAATGTCTCAGAAAGTGAGATTTTTCATACTCCAGAATTACTATTTTCAATAGTTAAAAACAAAGAGCTTATTCCTGAACAGATTGAACTCAAGCATATCGCTTCTAAGTTGACCATCCAGAATCATCTAAGCAGAAATGGTCTGAATGCCCAGGTGATTGACGGTAATCTACCAGGCACCTTCAGGTGCATCTATGGCTATGAAAAAGAACCTCTGGTAAGTATCATCATTCCAATCAAAAATCAGGTGAATCTGCTAAGAAAATGCCTGGAATCCATTTTTGAAAAAACACATTATAAAAATTATGAAATTATAATTATAGATAATAACTCTGATGAACAGGCTACCATAGAATATTTGCAACATCTCAAGGCAGAGCACCCGAGTAAGATTGAAATCATTCCTTACAATCAGTTTTTTAATTACTCTGAAGCTAATAATATTGCATCATATAATGCTAAAGGAGATTATTTGCTCTTTTTAAACAATGATACTGAAATCATACAAAAAAACTGGCTTGATATTTTAGTTTCTTATTGCCAGAGAGATGATGTGGGAGCAGTAGGAGCTAGATTATTATTCCCTGACGGCACAATCCAGCATGCCGGAATAATTGTTGGCCTGGAGGGCATAGCTGAACATGTATTTATTGGCAGTCATTTAGATGATCCTGGCTATATAAACCGTCTTCAGGTGGATCAAAACTACAGTGCTGTTACTGGCGCTTGCATGCTAGTAAAAAGAAAGGCCTTTGAGGACGTTAAAGGATTTGATCAAAAGCACTACCAGATTAACTTCAGTGATGTAGATTTTTGCCTAAAGCTTGGAAAGGCAGGTTACAAGATTATCTGGACGCCTCACGTCACCCTGATCCATCACACATCAATAACCCAAAAAAAGGAGGCAGAAGACCCGGAAAAGGCCAAACAGGCAAAAGAGCAGTTTGAGAAAGACAAACAGGCTCTCGTGGAGCGATGGTTCCCGGTGCTGTGTAATGATCCGGCCTACAATTATAATCTTTCCCTAGGAAGCAGGCAATTTGACATAGACATTACGGAAAATCCAGGATGGCCTGCAGCCATCTATAATCTGCCCCGTATCTGGGCCTTCCCCAGGGCCAAAGACGGAGCCGGGGAATACAGGGTCAGGAGATCCCTTGCGGCCCTTCAGGATAAAGGGCTTGCCCTCACTCATGCTGCCGAACTGATGCTGGTCCCTAATGCCTTGCTTAGACACCGCCCTTCTACCATCATATTTCAGACCCCTACGGCAGATGAGGCCCTTGATTACCTGAAGCAAATCAGGAAATACCATGACGGATTGTTAATCTATGAAATAGATGACCTACTCCACCATATCCCCTTTAAAAATCCTGCATTTCAAAATCTAAGAGGTCAAAACCTTAAAAAGAAAATAAAAGAAGGGGTTAACTACTGTGACAGGATGATAGTTTCTACAAGGCCTTTAGCAGATGCCTATGAAGGCTTTTGTAAAGATATACGCATTGTCCCTAATTATATTTCTAAGGCCGTGTGGGGAGAGCTAAAAAGCAAGAAAAGAAACGGTTCAAAACCGAGAGTTGGATGGGCCGGCGGAGCCTTTCACTACGGAGACTTGATGGTAATTAAAGATGTCGTGAAAGACCTTGCAAATGAAGTTGACTGGATATTCATGGGCATGTGTCCTGATGAGATTAAACCCTACGTTGCCGAGTATCATGAGGGCGTGGATATCGATAAGTACCCGTCTAAATTGGCATCTCTCGACCTTGACCTGGCAGTGGCGCCCTTGGAAATAAATGCGTTCAATAAAGCTAAATCAAATTTGAGACTACTGGAATATGGGATTCTTGCCTGGCCTGTAATAGCCACTAACATTCTTCCCTACCAGGATGCACCAGTGACCCTTGTCAAGAACAAATACCGGGATTGGCTTAGAACCATTAAGGCCAAAATAGCTGACCCCGTAGCCCTTAAAGATGATGGTGATAAGCTTCAAAAATGGGTCATGGAAAACTGGATTCTGGAAGACCACCTAGAGGAAATTCTGCTAGCCTATGTCTAAACCATTAATGTGGATATTACCGATTATTTCTGATAGGTGGTGGGCATATCAATAAAATTTATCCCTTTTCCAGACTGAACTGAGGCCCCTTGGAAGAATCATACTTCATAAGGAGTTGAAACGGTTTTCCCTCAACCTCACCGGGAGTGACGATCTTTTCATAGCCATTACACCTCAAAATGATCTCGCCTGATTCCGTCATCTTGCCGCGCATCTCCACAGATAGACCATCGATGGCCTTTTCGGTCTTGCCAATCTGCTCCCCTAAAAGAGCAATTTTTTCCTTGAGCTCACTCAACTCTTCCTGAACCTCCAGCATAAGCTTGAGCTGTCTAATAAGAATATGGAGATCAAAACCTATTTTCTCTTCAAGGGCTGCCATTTTGGACTTTAACTTCTCTATGCCAACACTCCCTAAAAGGATCATGGTGGCAAACTGTTTAAGGACTGGGATAAGGGGCTGCTCTTCCTCTCCAAGAAGGCTTTGAGCAAGTTTCATCTTCTGGCCAAAAACCGCTCCACGGTTTTTTAGGGCATCCTTCTTGCGCTCTATCTCTGTGGCTAAATCCCTTTCCTGGGCCTTTAGCTGGGAATAAAGCTGAAAAAGGCCTTTACCCACGTCAATCTCCATCCTGTTCCTCACGTTTATTAGAGAGGCATTAATATAATTGGCCTCGATGT
>JALXCE010000313.1 GCA_026991055.1 Caldifarciminota bacterium
TCTTGGTGAGCCCATGATTTTTCTCCTCAAGGTGATAGTAAATTACCATAACATCCGAAGTCCTGACCCCCGGAATGCGCGAGGCGGCCCCGAGGGTTCTCGGCTTGAACTTTGAAAGCTTCTCCTTTGCCTCATTGGAAATGCCTTTAATTTCATTAAAATCAAGGTCTTCGGGTATCTGGATAGCCTCAAGCTTCTCAAATTTTCTCGCCTCGGCCATCATTCTTCTGATATACCCTTCGTATTTAACTTCTATCTCCACCCTTTCAATAATCCAGAAAGGTAAATCCCTTCCCTCTCCAAGCTCTTTGATATGCTCGTATCTTATCTCCGGCCTCTTTAAAAACTCATAAAGAGTTATGGAATCACGTATGGTTCCTTTTCCGAGCCGCTCAAGTATTTTATTAAGCCTGGAATAATGAACCCGCGTTCTCTTCAGTCTCTCGATTTCCTCTTCCCACATGCGCTTTTCCTCAAGGAACGCCCTCCATTCAGAATCTTTTATTAATCCAAACTTGAGGCCATAGTGCATGAGGCGGTCACGGGCGTTGTCACTCCTCAAAATCAGTCTGTACTCTGCCCTTGAAGTGAAAAGTCGGTAAGGCTCATCGGTTCCTTTTGTCACAAGGTCATCAATCATAACACCGATAAGAGATTCTGACCTTTTTAGATAAAAAGGAGTACCGCCTGAAGCTTTGAGGGCCGCGTTAATTCCCGCGATAATTCCCTGAGCTGCTGCCTCCTCGTAGCCCGATGTCCCGTTGATCTGACCGGCGAGGAACAATCCCTCTATCTTCTTTGTCTCGAGCCAGGGATGAAGTTGAGTAGGAATTACGTAATCGTATTCTATCGCATATCCGGGGCGCAGAACCTTAACTTTTTCCAGTCCGGGAATGGAACGGAGCATCTTTAGCTGGTATTCTTCAGGAATTGATGTGGCAAGTCCGTTTAGATAATACTCAAACGTGTCCCGCCCATCAGGCTCAAGAATAACTCTATGTGAATCCTTATCCGGGAATTCAACAAGCTTTACCTCGATGGATGGACAGTATCGTGGCCCCTTTCCGACAATCTTTCCGGTAAACAGGGGGGAGCGAACGAGGGACTCTCTAATTATTCTGTGAGTTTCGGGAGTCGTCCGGGTAGCATAGCATACAACCTGGTCAAGCTCGAGAACAGGATTCCGAAATGAAAATCCACGTGGGGGCTCATCGCCATACTGGGGTTCCATGATAGAAAGATCCACTGAGCGAATGTCAATTCTGGGAGATGTGCCAGTTTTGAATCTTCCAAGCTCAAGCCCCAGAGATTTTAAAGATTTTGATAGGTCATTGGCAGGAAATTCGCCTGCCCGACCTGCCGGGTAAGAAGTCAATCCTATCCAAATCACCCCACCGAGGAAAGTTCCGGTTGTCAAAACCACGGCACCGGCACGGTATTCAATTCCAGTTTTTGTTCTGACACCGATAACCCGTCCATCTTTGACGAGGATATCAGTAACCTCGTGCTGCATTATGTGCAGATTTTCCTGATTCTCGACCACCCTTCTCTGGCGAATCCTGTAAGCCTTTCTATCGGACTGGGCTCTCAGTGCCCAGACAGCAGGCCCTTTTTTGGTATTGAGCATTTTAAACTGAATGCCGGTTTCATCGGCCGCCATGCCCATCTCACCGCCGAGGGCGTCAATATCCTTGACGAGCTGTCCCTTAGCACTTCCACCAATTGCAGGGTTACAGGACATCTGACCAATCTGGTCAAGATGGAGGGTGAACATAAGGGTTTTTGCTCCCATTCTTGCTGCGGCAAGGGCGGCTTCTATACCGGCATGCCCCGCACCAACCACAATCACGTCATAAGTTTCGGGATAAATCAGGTTCATTGCTTAAATTATAAAGCTTCTAACGGTTTCTTACGATTGAATACTCGTCGTATTTTTCCTTCAACTTCGCAAGGAGTTCCTTTGTCCTATCATCGTGTCTATAGCCCGAGGCGTATGGAATTTTATCCCTGAATCCTGCCTCGTAGTTGAGAGAAAGCATGAAAACCTCACGCAGATATTTCCCTATTATCGAGGCAATGGTGATAGGAAGATATTTCTCGTCTCCATTTAAAATAAAATAGGCATCAAACTCCCTGTGTGGCAACCTCAGCCTGTAGCCAGAGATATCTTTCTTTTCCATAAAGGTCTCAACAAGCTCAGCGCCGCTCCGGAGGAAAAAGTTTTTACCATAGAATTTCGTCCCGCCGATTTTGCCCATCATGGCAACATCAAAGTCATACTCCATTTTCCAGAGCAGGTGCTCGAAAAGCAGGTAGTCAAGAAGTGATTTGTTATCCACAAGTTCGACCATCTCGTTGAAATCAGCAGGATGGAGAACCTTTGCTCTAACCTCGAGTATCCGAATCCCCAATTTTTTGAGATAAGCGGGAATTTCAAGGTTTACTGCCCTTTTTGCCCAGATGGGCACCTCGATTTCCGGATGGATATAATGGTCTTCACCGGTGAGTTTTTTGATCATGGAGCGGATATCCTGGGCCTCAAATCCGGCTGCCAGGAGAAAGCCCCAGGTAAGAATCTCACCGGCCTGATAGCCTGATATGTTGCGGGAGAAAACTTTTTTGCTGTCCTGGACCTTAATGGGAAATTGAAAATCTTCAGTTTTCAGGTCTTCAAAGGGGTCTCCGTCAAATTCGATGTTAACTGCGGTTACAATAAGAGGCCCGAGCACAGGGCCATAGCCATTTTCATCAATACCGACAACTCTTGTTTTATCACCAGTTTGAAATACATTCATAGCCTTTGAAGATAACCACCATCCCTGTTAATGTCAAGGGTGAGGGGGAGCGTGTAAGAAAATTCCCCATCCCATCCTCCTCCCCCCACGCACAAAGTGCGTGGGGGGAGAAAGGAACAGATGGGGGAATTCATATTAAAATTCCAAATAAATTGAAATTTTTTGAACGGGCTCAGGGTAGGGGGAAGGTTGTACAAAATTTTGTCCACGTGTATTTCACCATAAAGTTTGTGTGCAAGAAGAAATTAACTGTAGGGCTTTTTAGCAGAGATTTTATGTTCTTCCAAATAGGGTCGTAAATTTACAAGAGAATCTTCCATTGGGATTTTTGGATTAGGAAATGGGAGAGGATAGCGGTAAATATAATTTCGAAAAATCACGTTTTTTATTTCTTTATTGTTTAAGATTGGTGAAGGCGGTTTGCTCCTTTTAAACTACCTTGTAATTTTTGAAGAAATATTTTAAAATTACCCCGTGAAAGTTAAAAGAAATCTGAAAGAGCAAATCCTAAAATGGATTGAGAGGCCTGAAGTTATCATACTCAGAGGTGCGCGAAGAGTGGGGAAAACCACTTTGATGCGCGAAATCTTTGATGAACTCACAGGTAATAAAGCTTTCTTCACCTGCGATGATATCGATTTTCTGAATAGGGTTAAATCTCCAGATGACCTCATTTTTATCCTTAGAAGAGAGTTCGGCTTTAATGAGTCCTCTAAATTTTACCTCTTCCTCGATGAATTCCATTACCTTCCATCCGCTACACGGTTTGTTAAGAATTTGTTCGATAGATACAGAAATCTGAAAATGTTCGTCTCGGGATCATCCGCTGTAGAGATGATCAAAGATATAGAGCCGCTCACAGGTAGGAGCGTTGAGTTCAAACTTTATCCCTTTGGATTTGATGAAATCTTATCCGCCGTAATGGGTAAAATTGAAGCATCTCCATCGTTCTTTGAAATTTATCGAATGGACATTGGGAGGCTTTTCTACGATTACCTGAGTTACGGTGGATTCCCTGAGGTTGTCCTTGAAAATGATGTGGATGTTCGTTTGAGATGGCTTGCTGAGTATATCCACAGGTATGTCGAGAAGGATGTAATTCATTTCACAAGGGTGGACAACTTTCAGGCCTTTAACAACATGTTGAGGATTCTTGCTGCACAGGTAGGGAATACAGTGGCATTCTCAGAGCTATCAAACACACTTGGTGTTTCCTATCCAACGATTGTCAGGTATCTTAATATACTGCAGTCCACATTCCTAATTGAGCGGGTTAATCCTTTTTCCAGGAATCCCCGAACCGAGCTTACGAAGAGCCCCAAGATTTACTTTATTGACCTTGGGATTAGAAACAGGTTACTGGGTATAAATGAGAGTATCAGGCTGAATCCAGATATAGGGAGAGAGGTGGAGAACTTTGTTTATCTCGCTTTGAGAGAGGTATTTGAGCAGGAGAAGATACACTATTACAGGACAACATCAGGGGCAGAGATAGATTTTATCGTAGAGTTGAGCTACAAGAAATTTCTAATCATTGAAGTTAAATATCGTCCTAATCCCAGATTAACTCCTTCAATGAGAAATTTCATGAAAAAATATGGGGATGATTTCGAGATTTACCCAATAATTGTGTCAAAGGACACATACTCAGTGGAAGGTAATATCTCAATCATCCCAGCCCCAATGCTAATCTTTGAATTGAGAAAAGACAAATTTTCCACCCAATAAACTTACGAAGTCGTAAATCAACTCCAATTATCTAAGAAAGGTCAAAATCTTTTTAAAGAACCATTAATTTCCATTTTCATGCTATGATATCCCATAAAATACAGATGCGAATGATGAAAGAATCTTATTGAACAAAGCAATTGAACTTCTCAAACACCATTGTATCAATAGAAAATTACTAACTTTGTGTTTTAAAGATAAGCAAAGGTGACGGAGATCAGTAATATTTTCTATCGATGTAACTTATTGGGAGCGATTTTGTTTGTTCAGCTAAGTAATTTGGACAACAGATAAAGAGACAACAGATAAAGAAAAGATTTTATACCAAATGCAAGGGCAAATTCTGATCTTATGCACTTATGAGGAGAAGTAAATACGGGAGGTTAAGAGTCAAATGTATGGTTATACCTTTCGGGAAAAGTTTCATCCTTTTCCACAATTATGCCACTTTTGACTCTTCCGTAAATTCTCATTTTACTCTTCTTTGGAAAAGTTTTTTCCCTGCCATTCTTTAGCAATTTTTCCCCAATCTATTTCTCTTTCTTCTTCATTAATCCAAACTTTCCAAAAATCGGGATCCTTTGATTTTGGCCTTTGTTCTTCAGGCAATTCCTTTATTTCAACTAATAAAGGAACAGGTGTAGCCCATCCTAATAATATAGCTTTTCTTGAAGGCAATACTGGTAATTCACTGAGAATTCCCCCCATAGCATCGGGAACCAGTCTTTTTACAATCTCCTGATCTCTATCGCTTACAATTCTATGAAGTAAAAAAGTATTACACTGCGATAAAACTGTTTGAGATAGTTCGGAAGGTCTTTGAGATGCAATGATTAATCCTAAACCAAATTTTCGTCCCTCCTTGGCAATCTTTTCAAAAGCTTGTGTACACAATTTTTGAGAGGAGATATTTTCTCCTTCTTCTTGACCATATCTTTTGATTAAATTATGCGCTTCATCGACTACCAAAACGGTTGGTAATGTTTTATCATATTGTTTTTTATACCTATGATGGGCTTCAAAGATAATTCGTGCCATTACAGATACTATCAAATAAATTATTTCTGACGGTAAAAGGGATAAATCTACGATAGTTATAGATAGATTATTATCTCCAATATAATTTGTTAGCCATTGTTCTAAGGTAAGTTCTTCTGATGTAGCCGTGTCAATTACAGAAGCAATTCTTTTATCTGTAAGCAAACTTCTTACACGCATTAAAAAGAAATCGAAGTATTGTTGCTGATTTGATTCTTGAGCCAATCTCTCTATGTGAGCAAGAAAGTTTTCATTTTTGAAAAAAACAGGAGAGTCTTCATCAGGGCCTTCGTACGGGATTAATTTGCCAATTATAGATTCTGCACTATATAGAATTTCTAACAAAGGATTTACTTCTTTTAATGAAAATGCAGGATAATAGCCCTTGCTTTTAGGGTGATCTTCCAGTATTTCACTTATTTTTTTAATTAAGGAATTGTTAATATCTTTATAACCTTCATTAATTAAATCATCTTTAAAAGTTTCCATCGATTTTTTTACATTCTCCAAAAATTCGCCATAATTCTGTTTTTCTGGAAATTTCGATAAATCAGCACCTTTTTTCTGGAAATTAATTAAGCTTATTTTTAAACTTACAAGAAAATATTTAAATAAAGTATCAGTATATGTTGTATAGGTGTCTTTTATATCTGCATTTTTAATCTCTCTCAAAGCCCTTCTCAAAATCGGTCTTTGTGTTCTTGCACTTGCCTGTGCAATAGATATCCATTCCCAGCTGTTCCACATCCAAGAAGGCATTTTGAGTTGTCTGGCCTCTCCACTATCCGATATCTTTACCTCATATTTCCTAACACTTCCAAGGTCATTAAAACAATTTCCATATTCACCATTAGGATCAAGGATAATAAATCTTGCGTTAACTTGAGGAGTTTTAGATTCATCCTTATTTTTGTCAATCTTATTTTTGTCAATTTCTTCTTGCGCCGATTCAATAGACCATCGGATAAGACCTGCAACTGTACAAGATTTTCCACTACCAGTATTACCGAGTATTGCAAGATGCCTTCCAAATAATTTATCGGGATCTACAAATATAGGGGTATTAACAGCCATTGGAGAATTACCTATCACCACTCGTGCATTTCTATCTTTGTTTTGAACAATCGCTTTCAGTTGTGTTTCCGTTGGCAATATCACAACATCTCCAACAGATGGATAGTTATACACACCGCGTCTCACCTCATAGCCATTTCCTGTTTCTTTTAAAATCCCTATTGGTGAAAGAGAAAGTTTTCTCAATGGAAAAGGTAAATCAACGATGTCAAAATCTCTGTAGCCTTTTCTCTTCGGATAAGGAGAATATTCAATTCCTATCCAAGTTATAATACCAATAAGTGCCCCTAATTCATTAGGAATTAGTAGGAAGCCATTTATTCGTGGGAATTGTTGAGGAACACCGGTATTTAAAGCAATATTAAATGGTGCATCTATTTCAAGTATAACCTTTATCTCTTTCGGCGAAACGAAGTCAACTGTTCCTATTGTTAAATGTCTTATTTGATCGAAATCATTCATCTTTTTTCTCCGAAATTCCTGCCTCATGGTTACTTTGGGAACTAGTATTGGATTTAGCGACACTTCTTTTTTCAAGGAGTTTGAATTGCCTATCACTAATTCTGTCAATTGCTGGTTTAGGTAGATAATAATTTGTCAAATTTTCAATGGTTCCTAATTCCTTGCCAATGAGAAGGGTCAATTGTGATTCATTACACTGCTCAACAAATCTTTTTATTCTACCATTAGCAAAGTCATAAGAAATAATTACTAAATGCGTTGAAGGGATAGTAAGCATATCTTTTATGATGTTGTTTATATGGGAATCTCCAAATCCGTAGCCGTATGTGACAAGTACTGAATTTGGTCTGCAAACAGCTGTTGAGAAATCTCTAAATAATTCAGAGTAAGGGAACAAAGTTGTTTCAATATCTTTTTGTGAATTTGGATAAATAACGACTTTGTTTAATGGGTCTTTAAAAAAACTATCATCTGCTTCTTGCCCAAAAAGTAAAGGTATTTTAACAATTTTTCCGTTATCAAATTGCCAATCAAGAGAACCATGCAATTTAGTAAAACGAACAACACCTTCTACGTAACGAGGCTCTCCTCTGATTCCCGGGGGATTATAATGGTAATCTAAGTCAATTCTGTGAAACCTCATAATGGGTTTCAATTTACCAATGAATCTATCTAAGGTTAGTATACCCGCCTCATCCAGACCAAATTCTATAAATCTATCATAATTAGTTGTAAAAATGTTTAATCTATCCTTCGTGGCCGTTCGAGTGGAAAAACTTAGTAAAAATTTTTTAAGAAGCAATAAAGGATTAGTGTTTCCATGTTTTTTATCTTCTTGCGTAAACGATTTTGCAATTAATTCTAAAAATGTCCTTTCATTTTTTATAATTTTTTTAACGAATTTCTTTAACTCTTCACTAATGGCATCCTGTAGATTATTGTAATTTTCTTCGTCTCTCAAAATTTTATACCCTTTTAGTAAATCAAGAGCAACTCTGAGATAATCTTCAAAATTTGCTTTTCCTCTACCCATCCTAATAGCCTCATCTTCCGCTTTTTCCTTAATCAATTCCATGTAAGGACTTTTAAATTCCATTGGAGACATCATTGAGTTATTTTTGGAATTCTCTTTAGGGCCATCATCACCAGAATCATCGGTGGATTCACTTGGTGGATTTGTCGTTGTTAAAGCCATAGAGAGTCCACTTCCTACAAGCAAAGAAAGATGTTCACTTTGAAAAACTGCTGTAAGCCATGGTTCAATTTTTTCTCTTAGTTTTTGTCTATTATAGTTTCCAGATTTCTTAGTTTTTTCAATATCTATTTTTTCATTTGCTATATATATAATGCCACAATTATCGTTGCACTTATCAAAATCTACTTTTATTTCCATAAAAATCCTCCTCGTCAACTTATTTTCCAATCTAACTTGAAAGATTATGCCAATTCTTTTTTTAACCAGGGAATATATTCAATTATATTATAACTCTTCCCATGATAACTTAAGTCGATGATTACCAACATTCTCTATCCAGCAAATATCAATCCTTCTTTTAAGAATACCAATGAAAACTGCTAATTTGTAGTCCAAGCCATCATGAAAATATGTCTTCAGCTTTTCCACATCTGATTTTGCCATTTTGCTATTTTTCCCAGCATGTTTAAGTTCAATAACCACTAAATTATCCTTTTTCCCCTTTTATGAATGATGATGTCGGGCCTAACTTTCTTGCCTTGGGAATTAATCTTGGGATCGTATACCATCTTGTTATACTCACAATCAACGGAATAGCCGTAAAATTCATTCTCCAAATAAACTGCTATTCTATGGCCCATTGTAAGTTCGTATACACCATATTTCAAAAGAGTATCTTTATCCTTATTTGAAAATTCCTTCAAAGATTTTCTGATAATATGTTTGATGCATTCGTTATTCATGTTTTATCTCTCTTATTTTCCTCCATATTCTCTTGTATTTTATAATTTCACACCCTATATCCAGTGAGGATTTACTAAATTTTAAATGTTTTTTTTCACTATAATTAAAATGTTCAAATGATATTATCTGATTAATCCTTTAGCATACCTTAAGCGGATTAAACCGTATCTTTTCAACAACAATTACAATTTATTTAATATCAGTACATCTATTGGCAATTTATCGTTTACCTGCCTCTCAGATTAAGAAAACTTTTATATTTTATTTCCCTACACAAAGGTGTTTATAAAGTGAATGTATCAATAATGTCAACTATATAGTAAGTTTTCAACCTCA
This sequence comes from Caldifarciminota bacterium, assembly GCA_026991055.1. Lineage (GTDB taxonomy): Bacteria > Hydrothermota > Hydrothermia > B15-G9 > WFZT01 > WFZT01. The sequence goes on from JALXCE010000313.1 coordinate 9,373, forward strand.
TTATATAAATATTAGGTAAAGCTTCTAACAAAATTTTCCGAATATATCTCCTATTTCTTTAGTTAAAAAGAATTTCAATTTTTGGAATTCTCTCACACCTTCACCTCGACCTTTGATGAGTTGGTGAGGGGGTCGCGGGTTACGATGATCTGGGCGGGAACTATTTCGTGGAATTTCCTTACATGGGTGATGAGTCCCACGAGTTTGCCGCTGCTTCTTATGTCTTCAAAAACCCGGCTCATGGCATTCTGCAGGTCCTCATCGAGTGTTCCAAATCCCTCATCAATAAAGAAGAAATCTATGCTCCTCATACTTTTCCGCTGAATATAAAGGGACAGCGCAACGGCAAGGGAGAATGAAACGAGGAATCTTTCTCCTCCTGATATAGATTTTATGACCCTTTCGTGTCCCGTGTACGCATCAAAAATTAAAAACTCAAAGCTGTCACCTTTTGCTCCCACAAGCCTTAACCTGCCTCCAGTAAGCTGGTCAAGTATTCTATTGGCTTCAGCGAGTATCTCGTGAAGATAAAATCTGACCACAAACCTCGAAAGCTTTTTCCCGTAAAGGAGATGATACAGGGTCTGGAGATGCTCAAATTCATCTTTCCTCAGCTTAAGCTCACGCTCAAGATTTGCCTTCTCTTCAAGGTCCCTCCGCATGGTACCAACATACTGTTTTTTCTCACCGATGCTTTGATTCAACCCCTCAATTTCCCGGGTAACCCTGTCAAACTCCTCCTGCGTTTTCTGAGGCTCACCCTCGGGCATTTCCGTCATTGGGAGCTTTTCTAATTCCTTTTTGACCTTGTCGAGATAAACCCTCTGCTTCTGCACCTCATCCTCAAAAGCCTTAATCTCGTCCCTGAGTTTTTTAATCTCGTCCTGAGTCAGTATAAATTCCTTGATTTTTTCAGGTTCTATCCCGTGCTTCACTGCCTCGGTTTTTAGCCTTTCAAGAGCCTTCTTACGATTTTCCTCTTCCTTTTCAATGCTCTGCTTCAACAGCAAAATCTGCGTCTTCAGATCCTCAAACTTCTGTCTTTTATCCTCATAGTCCTTGCTTAATTTTTCCTTCCTGGCTTCAAGTTCTTTAAGTTGCTTCTCAACAGCGGCAAGGATTTTCGTCGGATCATCCTGCCCCACGAGTTCCTTAATCTTTTTGCTCAACTTATCCAATTCCTGCTTCAGATTTTCGACCAACTGCCTTTTCTGGGCTATGTTTTCCCTGATTTTCCCAAGAGACTGAATTTTCTGCTGAAGTTTCCGCTCCTCCTCTCTTATCTTCTCAAATTTTTCCTTTTTCTCCTTCACAGATTTGATAGCGACCTCGAGGCATGTCAAATTCTCACAACCAAATCCCTGTGCAAGGGTCTGGACATCAATTGTAAGCTTTTTCAGCTTACCAAGATATTCCTGAAGTTCCTTTTCGCTCTCTTTTTGAGACTCTTCAAAACTACCAATAATTCCAAGAATTTTTTCTTTGAGAGCCCCTAATTTTTGCAAATTCTCGCGGGATTTCTCCACCTCTTCCCTCAACTTCTCAATTTCTTCTGTTCCGACCTCACCTGTGGCAGGATTCGGATGGTGAATGGAGCCACAAACGGGACACGGCTTACCTTCTTCAAGCTCTGATGCGAGGATCAAAGCACGGTGGGTGTTTTCTTTTTCCTTCAAAAGTTCGCTTGCTTCCTTAAATTTTTCTTCAGCAGCTTTAAATTTCTCGATTATCAGCCTTCTTGCCTCGTCGAGATTTTTAAATGTTATCCCCACTGGCTGGAGTGCTTTTTTAACCTCATTGAAAATCCTCTGCTTTTCCCTCTTTTTTCTGTCCTCAAAATTTTTAACAAGGCTATTTAAATTCTTTTGCTCGCTCTTTAGCTCGACAACCTTGCTTTCCACCGAAAGAAGCCTTTTCTCGTCGTCCGACAGTTCAAACTCCCGAAGTTTCTCTGAAATTTTACTCAATTGGTTTTCGAGGTTCTTCAGATTTTGCTCCTCTGTTTCGAGTTTTTTAAGGGATTTTCTGGCCTCACCGAGCTTGCGCTCATTTGCCTTCATCTCAGAGAGCAGCTCCTGTGCCTGTTTCGCTTTACTCTGAATTTCGACAAGCTCCCTCTGCTTCTCGGGATAAATTTTATTAAACTCGGTAAAAAGCCTTTGAGCCCCCTCG
>JALXCE010000314.1 GCA_026991055.1 Caldifarciminota bacterium
ATCGAGGTCTTCGTCAACCGATACCGGATTGCCACAGAAAGAGCTGGAGTAGGGGAGTGCAATTTTCCTTTTAAGTTTCCCATTCTTGAGTTTCAAAACGTAAATATGAGCAGATTGTGTAGACTCCCCATCAAGCTGGTTGGGACCGGAACCTGTGACCACATACCACTTACCTTTCCGATCACTTCGGCCTCTCCTGACGATTGATGGAAATACCGTTGTGTATCCAAGATCATCATCCCTGAATTCCCATAGGAATGTGGGACGTGTCTTGTCAGGATCAGTAATATCAAGGGCGAAGTAAGAGGAAGAAAAAGTTTTTCCGCCTGCAAGAACTTTCCCGCCTCCAAATCGCAACCCTTCGATCAAAACCGTTCCCCACCCATTGGGATGGGTGTCGTCGTCGTTGAAAATGCGAGCATCTGTCACCTTTGGGGTCAAATCAACGTAATAAACATGACAGTAATCCGGATTCGTTAACCATTTGAGGTGTGGTAATACGTTTCGGGGAATAAAGCCCCACATTTCCTCACCAGGTTTGTAGCCATCACCATTGATCGAAATAGTCCATGTCCCTGTACCTCTTTCGTATTTCCCTGCGTTGAATGCATGAAGCATGCCATCATTGGCACCAACATATACCATGCGCCTCCTGTCCCTATACTGCTGGAAAAATTCACTGTATGTCTTGTCCTTGTAAATGATATCGTATCTTTCGGAAGGTGAACCAACAAACATGGGAGACGAATACACGATGTCGCCCAATTTCCACTCATATTGACCTGTTCCTAAATCCACTGTCCTGTCTCGATAACCGATATATTCAAGGTCTTTCCCCAGCACGTAGTCTATCACGTTTTCTGCTTCGCTGGTAGAGGCTACATTGAGATAACTCCTGAGTTCATTGGCATTTACGGAATTAAACTTGATTAGAGATTCACCTGAGATGCCATCAATTGCCGTGAAAACTCTCCTGTTGGTAAAGTCTTCCTTTGCAAGCAATTCATGGGCTTTCCAGAGCGCATTTACGTGGTTAAGGTCAGTTGTCGAAACGGGATAAAATGTGTCTGGCACACCGTCACCGTCCTTATCAGGGTACTTAAGGACTTCGGTTTGATTCTTTTCAAATTTAAACCGGACAATGGTATCCTGCGTGAGCTCGAGTTTCAAATCGTGGTTGGAGTCTTCTCTGAAGTTACCCCATGCATCCACCCATAATGCCTGAAGATAGCCGAGCCATGTAAGTTTTCTCAGTCCTTGATGCATTGCGGGGACAAAGAATGCCTCGAGGGCGGTTCCTTCACCAGTAACTGAGGATGACAGCACAGAGACAGAAGTTCCTGAAGAGATTCTCTCAAGCACAAAAGATAGGATTTTTAGAAGTGCTTCCTGGATGAGATAACCAGATGGTGCTTCAAAGTAGCCATCCGGTATGCCATCACCATTTGCATCCCATTCCGATTGGAGGTCAGGGTAGTTGTTGCCATTCTGGTCAACAAAGGCCCCGTTCTTTGCGGCGTCCGAAAGTGTTTTTACACTCGCCTTTCCAAAAGCCCTGATGGCATAAATGTCAACGTTTTGCATTCCTTCGAGGTCGCTTCGAATATCATTGGTATGCATAAAAAGCGCGATATCATCAAGATAGTCACTTCCTCCCTGATTCCATGGGTAGCTGTGGGGATTTTCGCCTTTTGGAATGGGGTCATTTCCATCATGGTCGTAATCTCTTATATCCACGGGGACGTCTCTGTCCTGGGTTGGCTCACCATCCGTGACGATGATCACACTCGAATGCCTGCAGGGCACGGGCAGAGGCTGACTGGAACCTCTCGTGTAGATGTAGTAAGGATCATAATTCGGATTACCCGGTGAACGATGAAAATCGTAGGAATGGTAATACGGACTGAGCTGCGAAAGGTATCTGTATGCCTCGTAAAGTGCCTCGCCAAGAGGTGTCCACGTGGTTCTCGTACAATTACTACAATAGTCGCCAAGGTCTCGATTTATATCTGAAATCAAATGATTATAATGGTAATCGCCATTGTAAAAATCATCGGCATCGTGAATGTAATCCGCAATATATCCACCCTGACTGTAGTTGAAAAACATAAGGCCGTACCTGACCTTTCCTATGGTTTGCTGAACAAAGCCCTCAGGTTTACCTTTCCCGTTATTGAGCACAGCGAGGGTGTAAGTACCAACCCGGCCCCAGTATGGTGAATATCTGTAGAAAGAAACCACAGGTCTGTTCCCCTGATAAGTACGCCTGGAATAAAGCTTGTTGAAAGGAAAAGGCGTGTATTTGTATGCTTTATAAACAACCTTCATATTGTTTGACCCGCGCGCCTCTTTATTAAATACAATCAGGGTGTCCGTTCCTTTAACAACGTATTTTCCCCCCGTGAGAGCTTCCCGTGCTACATCAATTCTCGTCATTGAAACCCAGTTTAGATAGTTGCCTGACCAGCTTCCCCATGGGTCCTCATAAAAATAACCACCATGCATGTGAGAGTACGAGTACTTTTTGGTCGGGTCGAAATAACCAAAGTATTTATAGTTGGGGTCATATCCACTTGCTATATTAGATGCATTCTCGTCGTTGTCGTATGCTGCCCAGAGCATACTCCCAGAATTATCTAAAATGATGAGAACGTTGGGAGTTACAGCGTTGGCCACAAAAGGTGGGGTAGAGCAGTAGTTGCTCATCTGAGTAAAAATACTCAAAATCAGTAAAATTTTCATAAAAACACCTCCATCAAAAGGCTTTTAAAACCTGTTTGTAGTTCGCCTCAATTGTGAATAATTCGCCGCTTTTCCCACGTGCCTGCGAGGTTATAAGATAGAGTGCAAAAACCTGCCCCGCGCCCTTTCCGAGTCCCTGATACCCTCCCGCGAATTCAATTGCAGTTCCTTTTGCACGTGCCACGAGTATCTTTTCTACTCTCACAGTAACCTTGAAATTCCCCAGAGTTACATTAAAACTACCATCGGGCTCTTTGCCCTCGTTAATTGAGGTTAAAACCTTTGAAATCCCGGCGTCTATGCCGGAAGACGCAGCCTCCATAGCCGTCTCATATTTTACGGTTGAAAATGTTACTTTCGTCGCTTTCTGCACAATATTGAGCATAATTACTCCAAGAGCAAGGATTAGGACAAACAGAATCAACACCGTCACAAGAGCAATACCTCTGTCTTTTTTCATCTCACGTTCCTCGGAATTATACGTTTTGTAATTAAAATTCTCCTGTAGTGAATGTTTTGAATCTCATACTGATGGTCTTCAACCATTATCTGCTTTTTGGGGAAAGTGTAAGACGGGTCAGGCTTGTCACTTCTTACAAGAACCGAAAATCTAATCTCTCCAAGCTGGGCTCTTACCTGTTCCGCATTGAGTCCACTGATATCAGGTGTCCACGTATCGTAAATTCCATTGTAATCTGTATCGAGCAGAAAATTAACCTCAAAATCCTCAACATTGCTAATAAGAGGTGCCGAATTCCGGTAA
>JALXCE010000315.1 GCA_026991055.1 Caldifarciminota bacterium
CTCCACCGTATTTTATCACTATCTCAGCATCTTTTATATGCCTCAACGAAGAATCAACAACATTTACCCTTACCAAAATCCCTGTTAACAAAAGTACCAGGAGCATAAATCCCCCAGGGAATTAATAACGAGCATGGAACTCCGTTTGCTATACTAATCCATCCGGTGGATCTGATGCATTGTGTCCATTTAAGCTTTATAAATAAAAAAACGGTCTAACTACAAAGCCAAGGGTTTAACTCCCATCCCAAAAATTCTCATCATTTGAAAGACAATGTCACGCCAATCCCTATCCCTAATATTCCCGTATCCAGTAGAAGACCTAATAGCATAATCCTGCCCAAGGAAAGATATCTTTCTATTTCGTTATCCGAAAGCATATAGAACAAGAGTTTAGAGAGGAACAGGATAAGAAAAATAGGTAGCAAGATCAGAGTTCCTATAATGTACCTATCCATCACCGAGAAGATTCCCCTGAGTATCAGATAATTCAATAATCCTATTATCGATCCAGACATCAGAGCCATTAAAGAAATCGTTTTAAAATATTCTTTATCCTTTTTGGCTTTTTCTATGTCACCGAATATAACTTCGCTCCAGTACAGGCTTGAATTCGTGAGTGTTATGAAAAAAACCACACCTCCCACGAAGTTTCCCATGAACTTTAAAAATATGAACGAAAGAAGAAGGAAAAATATTGTGAACACCAGAGCCCCTATGTACTTGCTGTTCATAAAGTTTAACCTCCTTTTGAACCTAATTATCATGGCCCTTCGCATTATCCCATTCCACCCCAGCCCTCCCTTCCCCAGGGGAAGGGAGGGAGTCCTTTTCCTGCTTAAGGTGTACTTTGAACAAATCAGAGATCATTTACTAGAAAGCTGGAAATTTCCCTAAAGGATCATTCAAAAACAGCATTGGTATTAGTCTTTTTGAGTCATTTACAAAGAGTAAACCCATTGTTTACACCCCCAATTGCAAAAAATTGGGCAGCCTCCGGCCCAATCGCGTCAGGAAGAGGATTCTTCATAAATAAAAACAAAAACCTACCGTCTATAATCCGCGGGATTTATTCTATACGTGCGGAACAGCTTATACAGGTATTGTCTCGAAACCCCCAGCCGGGTTGCCGTTTCTTTAACATTCCCTCCTGTTTTACTCAGCTCATTTATTATCAGTTCAGGCCTGATTCTTCCGTTGCTATCCGCTTTATTGTTGTTCTTTACATGCTCTGGCAGGTCTGATACCTCTATTGTACGCTTCCCCAATGAACCCAATTCCACAAGAAAATTCAATAGCTCCCTCAAATTGCCGGGCCAGGAATACTCTTTCATCTTTTCGATTGCTTCCGGGGTAAACTTCAATGGTTTGAGATTCTTGATCTTTATCAATAACTCTATGATTTCCTCTAACACAAAGAGTCTTGCCCGAAGCGGAGGCAGTTCTATCTCACATGTTTTAATCCTGTGGTACAGGTCCTCCCTCAATTTCCCCTCGGTTAGGGCACCTCTTATATCCACATTTGTCGCAAAAATTATGCCTGCGTTTAGATGGATGTAATTTTTGCCTCCCACCCTTCTGTATCTCCTATCATCCAGGAAAATAAGCAATTTTTTCTGGTATCGGAGGTTCAGATTCCCAATCTCATCAAAGAAAACAGTTCCACCCTGCGCCAGATCAAGCAGTCCTACTTTACCTTCGATTAATCCGCCGGTGAAAGTTCCCCTATCGTATCCAAAAAGCTGCGATTCAAAGAGGTCATTTTCAAGAGATGCCAGATCAACTCGTACAAACTCACCGTCTTTCCATCTGGACGCTCTGTGGAATTCCCGGGCAAGGAAACTTTTCCCCACCCCTGTCTCTCCTCTGATTAGGATGGGAAATCCTTTATTAAACATCTCAAGGCATCTTACAACTTTTTGCCTGATCCCCAAGGGCAATCCAGCAAAATTCATGCTAATCACTCCTGTTCTGGGAGATTGTAAAGGACGGATAGTAAACATTTCAAATAGTTCTTAGATATGAGGCAAAATGAAGTACTAAATACAACTATTAGATAAACTTCAACCCAATAAAAAATCCACATATAAAAATCAACATATCCATTTCTTTTTTGTGCTCAAATCTGGAAGCTTTGAATAGTTCTATAAAATATCCAAGTCATCTTATGAGATATAACCATTAGTCAAAATTTTTGTTAAGGGTGGGGCACGCACGAAGTGCGTGCCCCACCCTTAACAAAGCACAATACACAAAAACCTCTCAACTTAAACTATGTTCGAATATTTATCACTACCGGGCTAATAACACATTGAGGTGTCAGTTATCTAACTTTTCAGTACCTAAGGCAACAATTACAAATCTTTAAGCACACATCTCTGGCAGGAGGTTTACATCAATCAGCCTCGAAAAACCGGAAAAGCTCCTAAGTGGCAACATTCATAGGCTTTAAATTACCTAACCACCTTTCGAGCTGATCATTTTAGACAAAGCTTCGGTGGTTTTTTCTTCGCTTTTCAGCTCGACGTACTTTGCACCGAGGGCTGCAGCTATTTTTCTTGGGATTTCTACAAGGGATGGATTGGGGTTGATAAAGATACGGACATCCGCAAGACGTCTTAGTTCCCCTGCAAGTTTTACCGCACTTTCCACAGGGTCACTATCCCGCGAAACATTGGGATTTCCATCTGAGACAAGAACAAAAAGGGTGTTTTTGTACTGAGATTTCACCTTCCTTAAAAAATCAATGGATTTTCTAAACCCGGCAGCTAACGGGGTTGAACCCTTGACCCTAATACTCCTCAACTTTTCGTCAGCATATATGGCATTTCTTGTGGGCTTTATCACAAGGTCTGCATCAACCCCCTGAAACTTGATAATTGCCACCTCATCCCTTGAGACATAGCTATCCTTGAGAATTTTAACAACGGCCTCCCTTGTGGCATCTATCACTCTTTCCATGGAATCACTGGCATCTAAAAGCACCAGAATGAGACGCTTTTTGGGCTCTTCAAACCTGGCAGACCTGAGCTCATCTATCTCCTCTCTCCCATTTTTCAGCATTCTAAGGAAGGTGGAGAAAATGTCCACTCTATCACCACGGTGATAAGCCCGCTCCCCTACCTTTTTACCCTTAAATGAATCAAGAAACCTCCTCCCTTTCCCGCTCTTTATCCCTTCCTCAACTTCACCAAAATCAATTTCCTTAAACTCCCTTTTGACATCCTGACCAAGGAAAATCTCCTTACCTTTGATGCCAAGCTCGGAAATGAGGGGTTTGGTTCCCTTATTGTTCCCTGTGATTCTGGCTAACTTTTTTTTTCGCTGTTACCCTTCACCTTTTGAACAAAGAAATCAATTATTCCACGGGTGGTCTTTTGAGGCCCCTTATTCTCTGGAACTACCACCTTTTCCTCGATTTTCTCCTTGAGTAAACCATCGATTTCCCTTCTTTTATCGGCAGGTATCCTGTGGGCAATGGCAAATTTTACCAC
>JALXCE010000316.1 GCA_026991055.1 Caldifarciminota bacterium
TGGATCGGCACAAAGAAGATTAAAAAATACATTTCTCGCAGCATCGTAAAGCCGTAAGGTGAGATTCAGACTTTTAGTAATTTTTTCTCTCTTTTTCACGTCCTGCACGGTAAGGTATTCTGTCAGGATCGGCGGAGTTTTATACAATCTAAAGGAAGGCAACTTCAAACTTGCCAGCGAGGCTGTAAAAAATAGCCTCAAAAAGGGTTCCCTGCTGTACAATCTCGAGCTCGGTACCGTCGAACACTACGCGAAGAATTACAGAGAATCTAACAAACTCTTTGATGCTGCTGAAAATCGCGCAGAAGAGCTTTACACAAGGTCAATCAGCAAGCAAACGGCTTCAGTTTTTACAAATGAAAACGTCAAACCCTACCGTCCGGAGGATTACGAATATGTTTTTATCAACTACTTCAAAGCCTTCAACTACTATTTCTCTGGCAAAATCAACGACGCGGTCGTCGAAGCTCGGAAGGTGGACAACAAGCTGAAATTTTTAAATGATAAACAGAAAAGAACCTACAGGGACGACGCTTTCATGGAATTTTTATCCGGTATTTTCCACGAAATGGCCGGTGAATACAATGACGCCCTGGTCTCATACAGACGGGCCTATAAGAGTTACAAAGAAGAATACCATAAATTTTACGGTGTCGGGGTGCCTGAGTTTCTCTTTAAATCATTCAAACGAGCAGCTTACAGGACCGGGATTGAGCTCGCTTTTTTAGATACGGTCAAGTTTTCACCAAAAAATGGAGCTGTGATTGTAATCCTCGAATACGGTTTTATTCCTCAGAAAAGGGAAGGATTTACTGATGTGCTTTGGGATGATGAGCGCGGGCATCGGAGATGGATCAGAGTTGCATTCCCCTATCTGCCTGACACTGAGATAACTCTGCCACCATCAACCAGCGTAATACTGGGTGGTCAAAAAGGGGCTCCTGAGATAGCAGAGCCCCTTTATCGCATTGCAAAAAGAAGCCTTGAGGACAAAAAGGGACGAATAATCGCAAAAGCACTCCTGAGAGCTGCTGTAAAATACGGCACACAGGTGGAAGTTGAGAAAAAGCTCAAAAAGAAATCAGAGGTGCTATCAGATATAGTTGGCTCCATTATCAATATTTTCAATGTGGCAACAGAGAGGGCAGATACGCGGGAATGGGGAACACTACCGGCCCTCATCTCTGTGGCATACTTTGACGTATCCCCCGGAAAATATCCCTTGCATGTCAGCGTGGGGAACCGTTTAATTTTAGAAGACACGGTGAAAGTCGAGGCAAGAGAGATTAAACTATTTAAAGTTCGAGCTTTTTGATAGCGTTGAATATCATCCCCTTTCATCCTCCCCCACGCACGAAGTGCGTGGGGGAGGAAAGAGGTGGGGGATTCCTCTTAGAATTAAAACGTTTAGAAATTTTAGGGTTTTTGACAGTTGACAGGTTGGACATGGATTAATTATAGTTAATTGCAAAAGGAGGAGCAGAATGTCGGAAACGAAAGAATACAAAAATTATATAAACGGAGAGTGGCGGGACTCCAAAGATGGAAAGACATTTGAGGATAGAAATCCCGCCAACTGGGATGATGTGGTTGGTACTTTCCCTCTCTCAACAAAAGAGGATGTTGAGGACGCAGTAAGAGCCGCTAAAGAGACCTATCCCAAATGGAAGAAGGTGCCTGTACCTAAGAGAGCTGAAATTCTGAGACGTGCAGCCGAAATATTGCTCGAGAGAAAGGAAGAGATTTCCCGTCTGATGACCCGCGAGATGGGTAAAGTATTAAAAGAGGCAAGAGGCGATGTTCAGGAAGCCATTGACACTGGATTCTATGCCTTTGGCGAGGGAAGACGCCTGTTTTCACAAAACACCCCCAGTGAGCTTCCAAACAAGTTTGCCCTGACATTCAGACAGCCCATGGGGGTATGGGCAATCATAACACCATGGAACTTCCCCTCCGCCCTGCCTTCATGGAAAATTTTCCCTGCAATTCTTGCAGGAAATACTGTAGTATTCAAACCCCCTTCAGATGCACCGGCAGTGGCCTATGAGTTTGTCCGGGCCCTCGTGGATGCAGGACTCCCCCCTGGAGTACTCAATCTTGTTTACGGAAGCGGAAGTGTGGTAGGTGAGGCACTCATCACTCACCCGGACATTGTTGGAATTTCATTTACAGGTTCATCTGAGACCGGAATGAGAATCGCCGAGGTTGCGGGCAAACAGCTCAAGAAAATTTCACTCGAGTTAGGTGGAAAGAACCCACAAATCGTCATGTGGAGTGCTGATATTGACCTTGCAGTTGATGGTGCAATCTGGGGGGCTTATGGAACGACCGGCCAGAGATGTACAGCTACATCCAGGCTCATTCTCCACGAGAAAATTTATGACGAGTTCATGCACAAGTTTATCGAAAGGGCAAAGCAGCTAAAGATTGGATATGGACTCGATGAAACTGTCGAGGTTGGTCCTGTTATCAACGAAAGTCAGCTCAAGAAGATCATGAAATATGTAGAAATTGGCCAGAAGGAAGGAGCACACCTTGAGCTTGGTGGTCACAGACTCACAGAGGGAGAATATGCCAAGGGCTGGTTCTTCGAGCCTACAGTTTTCACAGGTGTGACACCTGATATGACCATCGCTCAGGACGAAATCTTCGGTCCCGTGCTTTCAGTCTTCAAGGTCAGCTCATTCGAAGAGGCAATAGCAGTTGCAAATAACACCCGCTATGGTTTATCATCATCTATATATACGAGAGATGTGGTGGAGGCCATGAGAGCGATTGAGGAGCTTGAGGCAGGAATCACATATATCAACGCACCGACAATTGGAGCCGAGACTCATCTGCCATTCGGTGGTGTGAAGCATACAGGGAACGGTCATCGCGAAGGTGGATGGACTGCCTACGAAATCTTCACAGAGTGGAAGACAGTTTACATTGATTTCAGTGGAAAACTTCAGAAAGCCCAGATAGATACCTGGGAAGAATAAAAATATGCCGGGGCTGGCACGATTGGGGCACGACCCCGAGACAACGAAGGGACCATAGGTCCCAGAAATCATCGTGACCAGCCCTGGCCCCTTTAATTCCCTATGACCCACCTTAAAAAAGGATATATCCAGGTTTATACTGGCAACGGTAAAGGGAAAACTACTGCCGCGCTCGGCCTTGCATTGAGAGCAGCGGGAAGAGGCATGAAAGTCTATATCGGACAGTTCATGAAAGGACAGGAATACGGTGAGCTCGAAGCGGTCAACAAATACCTTTCTCAGTGGATAACTATGGAGCAGTACGGCACCCCCAAGTTTGTGGTCGGCAAACCTTCAGAAGAAGATGTGCGACTTGCTCACGAAGGTCTGGAACGCGCAAGAAAAGCTATGCTTTCTGGTGAATACGATATCATTATTCTGGACGAGGTTAACGTTTCCATCTACCTCAAAACCCTGGAGCTCAGCGAAGTGCTTGAGTTTATTAAAGAAAAGCCAGAGAAC
>JALXCE010000317.1 GCA_026991055.1 Caldifarciminota bacterium
AATGCAATTTTGATCTTTATCGGAGTTCTGACCGTTCTATCTTACTTTTTCTTCTCCAAAGAGCACAAGGGAACACTTAAAATCTCCTCGAAGATCGGAATTATTTTCCTGATGATAGGATTTGGTGCCTCCTTTGGATATACGGTGATGGCACGTGTATCGCTATTGATTGGAAGACTTCAATTCTTACTCGGAACCTGGCTTGGATTGATTAAATATTAAGCCATGGAAAAGTTTGCTCTAATAACAGGGGCATCAAGAGGAATTGGAAGAGCAACGGCTCTACTCTTTGCGCAAAAAGGCATAAATGTTGCCGTAAACTACCATAAGAGTGAAAAAGAAGCCCAGGATGTTGTGGAAGAGGCCCTGAAATTCGGTGTTAGAGCGATAAAGGTGCGGGCAGATGTCTCCTCGGACACAGAAGTCCGGGCCATGTTCGATGTAATTGAGAAGGAATTCGGTGCCCTGCAGATTGTTGTAAACAATGCAGGCCTATCCACCCACGTAAATCCCGAAGAGCTTGATATAGAGGAGTGGAATAGGGTCATCGGTGTAAATCTAACCGGTGCCTTTCTTGTGACAAAATACGCCATACCGTTTCTAAAGCGGGCTGGGTGGGGCAGGGTAGTGAATGTTTCGTCTTTGAGGGCTTTTTCAGGCTCATCGAAAGGAGTTCACTATGCTGCAGCGAAGGCAGGAATTATTGGATTAACCCGGTCTTTTGCCCTTTACCTTGCAAAATTCCATATAAATGTCAACGCCGTTGCGCCCGGATACACGAGAACCGATATGACAGCAGGGTATTTGAAAGACCATGAAGAAGAGGTTAAGAGGAAAATACCTGTGGGTAGGGTTGCTGAACCCGAAGAAGTGGCACGGGTAATTTATTTCCTTGCATCGGATGACAGTTCGTATATCACCGGGGAAGTTGTAACGGTGAATGGTGGGATTTATTTTACGTGATGGGAGTTGAATAGTGGGGGGCGGGGCGCCGAAGGCGCCCCGCCACACCACTTAATTTCACTTCAATATCAACATCTTCCTGGTCGCAATTCTTTCCGAGGTTCTAAGCTCGTAGAAGTAGACTCCATTTCTCAAACCATTGGTATTCACAACAATACTGTGTTTCCCTTCTGAAAACCTGCCATTTGCCACTGTTTTTACCAATCTTCCAGAGACGTCATAGATTGATAGCCTGACCCTGTCTGCATGCGGAAGAATAAAGCTTATCGTGGTTCTCTGCTTTACAGGATTGGGAACATTTTGAAGAAGCTTGAAGCTTAAAGGATTTCCGGAGTTTTCGGAGATGCCTGTTCCGTAAATACCGGCAATAGCCCTGATAAACAGGTCAACTCCGAGAAGATGCCACTCACCGCTCGCAAATCTGTATGAACTATTGAAAGAACCGGGGCTGTCGAGCATCACTGCAGGTATTGTATCCCGGAAAACCACTCCAATGTAGAAGGGGGTATTCCCAGGAATGTAGAGATTTTCGTCTCTTATATCCACTGGTGTCCAGGCAAATGGATTGTCAGGTGTGTTGACCGGGTAAATTGTTCTTGGCTGAATCATGTCGTTACCAAGCGAATCCCAGACATGAACGCACACTGAGTCAAGCCCGTGGTTGCCATCCATGTAAAAGTTATAGAGCAATGTCGTTACCCAAACGCTATCAGCAGGGATACTGTCAAATCTAACAGCGAGGCTATCACCAGGGTCCGGTAGAGTGATATATCCAGGATTGTCATCGTCCCTATAAAGAATGTTACCAGCTATGTGCCTGTATTCTGCTGACTGAGCCCTGTTGCCGGAATTATCTATTGCTACGAAGTAGTAGCTCAGAAATGCTCCCGGTGTCAGCCCTCTAATTGTGTAATAGTATGTATTGCCCGAAACACTATCAGAAGTCACGTGATTCGATGAAGCATCAATTGTGTAATAAAGAGAATCGGTGGAAATGCCACTTGCATCCATGTAAGTGGCGCTCACTATAACCGAATCGAGGATACTTGAGGTGTCAGGAATAGGAGTATGCATTATGAATGGAGGCGAAACGTCTACAGAAGTGCCAATGATTTTCACATCATCTATGAACCAGCCGTCTTCCGTATAACCTGCATCGGATGTGAGACGGAACCGAATCCTGACATCCGGGTAACCGCAGAACTGGCCAAGGTCAACATTTTCAAAGGTCCACTGTGAATTATCACCGCTGACAGTTTTAACAGTGGTCCAGGTGCTACCACTATCTGTCGAAACCTCCACATATCCAAAGTCAAATCCCTGCTCTATCCAGTAGGCATCATAAAACTGTAGGTATGCTCCACTGAATGCACTTAAATCAATTGACTGGTTGAGCTCGCCGATCAAATTGGCATTATTGGGATAGTTCCCATTTGGGCTATCAGTAAATGAATAGTTGCCAAGATGGCTTGTCTGCCCAGTAACTCCCCAATCACCTGACCAGTTTCCTCCACCATTTTCAAATCCATCTGAAAATAAGAGAGAGCCATTCATATCTCCAGGAGTTGGGGGCATGGGAGCAAAATCGCAGACATTACAGTTTGTGTCATTTCCGTCTGGTATCCTTGAGATTGAATAACCTGACCGTGCATCAACTGTAGGTATTAATTCACCATAGAAATGCCAAGTAGTTGTGTCTTCCGAGCCATAGCCCACTGCGTCAAGCACGAGAGTATCATTTCCACTGATGAATGCAAGAACCACATTGTCAGGCCCATTCTGCCAATCAACATCATTGGTAACCATGTCCGCGTTTGGTACAGTATTATCCTGTGCAACAACAAATCTCCCATTCTGATTGATGGAGTGGCCAGATAGGTCAATAGTGCGGTAAACCTGGCCATTGCTTCCGTTGATTCCGATAAGGTAAACACCATCAAGAGATTGATTTGGTGGCCCAATGATTTCGGTAAACGTTCCGTGATCAGAGCCAGGAGCATCGTAATAAACCTCATTTATTATCAATCCTGTGGGTGGAGTAATCTGCGTCAATTCCGTAACGTCGTTGGAATCTCTTGGCTCTATTTTGAAATGGCCATAGGTGTAAGTAACAGGTCCAACAACTCGGTAAAGATGACCTGAGTCGGGATTGTAGGAATAGCCCATATCGTCTATTCTGATTGGGCCAGAGCCGTCGTCAACTTCCCATTCCCCATAGCCGAGGTTGGGATTGGTGCACACTGCGCTGTCCACTTCTACGAGCATGCCTTCCCACTGCTCATCTCCCACACTACCTGTAGGAAGAAGAACGGGACTGATATAGTTTCCGGTGTCGTTGACAATTATGGTATCTATATTTGAGAGCTCCGTAAGACCGTTGTATTCATGGACAGTTGCTATAATGTCTATTGAATAGCCTCTCTCAACAGATGGAGTGGAGCCTGTGTAAACAAATATTCCATTCCAGGGCTCTGGGACACTATCAACGTCCTCAAGGAAGAATCCGTAGTTGAAAACA
>JALXCE010000318.1 GCA_026991055.1 Caldifarciminota bacterium
AGATGCTCGAAATTGTGTTTAAGGAGACCATAAATCGAACTGGAATTGACCCCAAAATCATTGACGGGGCAATAGCAGGATGTATCGGCATGCCATCCAATGCGGCAAATGTCACTCGCGTGGCAGCGATGAGAGCCGGATTGAAACCCGAAGCTTCTGCCTACACAGTCCAGAGAAACTGCTCATCGGGTATACTTTCCATAACTTCTGCGTATCAGGCAATTCAGGCCGGAGATGGTGAAATTTTCCTTGTAGGTGGTACGGAAAGCATGTCCACAAGTCCTTATGTGATGTGGAAGGCAAGATGGGGCTACCGTCTGAGACACGGCAAACTTATTGACGGACTCTGGGAAGGTTTGACTGACCCCGTGGTTGATCAAATCATGGGTAGAACTGCTGAAAATGTTGCAGAAAAATGGGGTATCACAAGAGAGGAGCAGGATAAGTTTGCCCTCTGGTCACATCAGAAGGCCCTTAAGGCACAGGCAGAGGGAAGATTTAAAGACCAGATCGTGCCCATTGAAATTAATGGCAGGGTAGTGGATAAAGATGAGGGACCCAATCCGAAGCTGACGCTTCAGATTCTCGCACTATACCCCACAATTTTTAAGGAGAATGGGACAGTTACTCCCGGTAACGCATGCCCTCTCAACGACGGTGCTGCATCCATGCTGGTTATGACAAAGGAAAAGGCAGAAGAATTAGGTCTTGAGCCAGAAGCTTATATCGTGGGATATGCCTACGCGGCTACTGATCCAGCTTACATGGGTGAAGGACCGATTTATGCAGTTCCAAAAGCTTTTGAAAAGACTGGACTCACCATGGAAGATATCGATTTTGTGGAGCTCAACGAGGCATTTGCTGCTCAATCTATCCCGTGTATGAGGGCACTCAACATTCCTGAGGAAAAGCTCAACGTATGGGGTGGCGCAATAGCGCTCGGACATCCAGTAGGTGCTACAGGTTCGATTCTTACGGTGAAGCTCATCCATATTCTGAAACAGCTCAACGGACGCTACGGACTCGTAACCATGTGTGTGGGTGGAGGTCAGGGCGGAGCCCTCATCATTGAAAGGAGGAGTTGATAATGAAATTCGCAATTTTTGGCACTGCAAGGACACCAATTGGCTCTTTTGGTGGGGCATTCAGGGATGTGAGGCCCCAGTTCCTTTTTAAGGACTCCATCAAAGCCTCCTACGAGCGCTCAGGTTTAAAGGATTACTCACATATCTATGACTGCGTGGGAGGCAACGCCGTTCAGCCATCTGATTGCGCGAATATCACACGCGTGTCAATTCTTCTTGCTGGATTTCCAAACGAAATTCCGGCTTTTACGGTGATGGCAAATGATGTTTCATCGCTGGTTGCAGCAGTAAATGCGATGCAGGCAATGATAACCGGAGAAGGAGACCTGTATCTTGTTGGTGGCACCGAAAGTGCTTCCACAGCTCCCTACATTGTGAGGGGTGCAAGATGGGGATTCAGATTTAACCACGGGATAGTCAACGACATGATGGCCGAACTCAGAGTGGATGCCAACGAGAAAAAATGGTACTGCGAGATTGTGGGTAACGTGCTCAAAAACAAGTACGGAATCTCCCGTGAGGAGATGGACAGATTTGCTGCCCTGAGCCATAAGAAAGCTTTTAGAGCGGTAAGGGAGCAAAAGTTTAAGGACCAGATTGTCCCTGTCACTGTGAAGAAAAAAGCCGCTGGCAAGGAAGTTGTCCCCGAAATCGTTTCAGAAGACGAGGGTATCAATCCG
This sequence comes from Caldifarciminota bacterium, assembly GCA_026991055.1. Classification (GTDB taxonomy): domain Bacteria; phylum Hydrothermota; class Hydrothermia; order B15-G9; family WFZT01; genus WFZT01. The sequence goes on from JALXCE010000318.1 coordinate 1,766, forward strand.
GTCATGAGCCCCAAAAAAGCTGCAAAGGCAAATCCACTGTATGAGGGTCTTGATCTGACAGAGGTCAATACTTACCGACTTGCAGATGGAGCCGCGAGCTTCTTTATTGCAAAGGAGGAAAAGGCAAAGGAACTCGGTCTCGAGCCTGAGGGTTATATTCTTGCCTACGCACTTTCAGGAACTCATCTTGACGACCCGGTTGCTGCCCTCTTTGAATCCATGAGAAAAGCAATGGAAAAGGCCGGGGTAAAAGCTGACGAAATCGAAGTCTTTGAGCTGGACGAAACCTTTGCAGGTACCACACTTGCCGCTATGAAAGAATTTGGCATTCCTGAGGATAAGGTAAATCTCTGGGGAGGCACGCTTGCCACGGGTCATCCAGTTGGAGCAACGGGTGCCATTATGACGGTTAAGCTCGTTCATATTATGAAGACACTTGATAAAAAGTTAGGTATGGTCGCTCTCACTTCAATGGGTGGCCAGGCCGTTAGCCTTGTTATTTCAAAAGAATGAAACTACTGTTGGGAACTTCATACTTGAGGAGAGGTTCAGGCTCTGCCGCCTCTCCTCATTAAACCTGAAAAACAAAAGGAGGATTGAGTTATGTACATTTACAAAGCAGCTGTTGTAGGTGGCGGGGCCATGGGCTCCGGTATTGCTCAGGTAATTTCCTATGCGGGGATTCCTGTCGTAATAAAAGAGGTAAATGAGGAGCTTGCCCAGAAGGCTTACGAAAGGGTGAAATCAATCTACCAGAGGCGCGTGGACAAGGGCAAGATGACCCCTGAGGACATGGAAAAAAAGATGGAATTAGTGGAGGTTACAACCAGCTACGAGGACCTTGAGGATGCCGATATTGTAATAGAGGCCGTCTATGAAAATCTTGATGTGAAAAAGCAGGTTTTCAAGGAGCTTGACGAGCATGTTCAGCCCAGTGCCATCCTTGCATCGAATACTTCGGCTCTCTCCATCACAGCTATTGCAAGTGCCACGAAGAGACCTGAGAAGGTTATCGGAATGCACTTTTTCAATCCTGCACATGTGATGAAATTGGTGGAGGTTATCCCGGGACTTGCAACCTCTGACGAGGTGACAGATGACGTTGTGACATTCTCAGAGACCTTGAGGAAGATTCCCATTATCGTGAGGGAGTGCCCTGGATTTCTCGTTAACCGTGTCTTGATGGCGTACATGAACGAGGCTGCCTATGCTCTTCAGGAGGGTGCAGCAACCATCGAAGAAATTGACAAAGCGGCAGTGGAATTTGGGTGGCCAATGGGACCATTTACGCTCATTGATATGCTCGGAATTGATGTGGCCTATGAGGTTGCTGAGATCCTTTATGACGGATACGGTGAGAGGATGAAGCCCGCGAAGATTCTTTTCAAGATGGTGGAAAGGAAGAGGTTTGGCCAGAAATCCGGTGCCGGCTTCTACGTTTACGACCAGAGCAAGGAGTATGAGCCTCTTGAGAAGATTATAGAGGAAGTGCAGAAGGAAACAGGAGTTAAGGGAACGAAATTCTCCATGGACAGGCTCATGTATGCGATGATCAACGAGGCGGTGCTGGCATTTCAGGAGAATGTTGCCACAGCAGCAGACATTGATATGGGAACGCTTGCCGGTCTTGGATTCCCACAGGACAAAGGTGGTGGACCGCTTCATTATGCGGATAAAATTGGAATTGATGTGCTTCTTGAGGGACTCAAGAAGTTTACTGAGGAACTTGGGCCTCGTTTCTGGCCTGCATATCATTTGAAGAAGATGGTTGCAGCCGGATGGCTTGGAGAGAAGACAAAGAAAGGGTTCTTTGATTACGCGTGAGGTTTGGGTTTTAGGGGCGGGGGCTCCGTACGGAGCCCCCTCCCCTAAAACCTATCAAAATTAAAAAAGGAGGTCAAAAAATGGCTGAAAAACAGTATATCAAGCTCAACATTGACGACGATGGCGTTGCAGTGGTCACCATTGACCACCCACCTGTTAATGCACTCTCATCCGAGGTCCTGAAGGAATTCTCAGAGACCCTGGATGAACTGAAGGATGACCCAAAGGCAAAGGTCATCGTTATAGCCGGTGCCGGCAGCTTTGCATTTATTGCCGGTGCAGATATCAATGAAATTATGCAGATTTCAGATAAGGAGACGGGGTACAAACTCGCAAGGATGGGGCAGCAGATAATTGACAAACTCGAAAAACTTGGAAAGCCCACTATTGCCGCTATTCATTCACACTGTCTTGGTGGAGGGCTTGAGCTTGCCATGGCTTGCCACATGAGAATCGCAGGTGACAGGGCAAAACTGGGTCAGCCGGAAATCAATCTCGGAATTATGCCGGGATTTGGTGGAACACAGCGTCTTTCACGTATTGTTGGAAAGGCAAAGGCAATTGAGATGATTCTTACAGGTGACAATATTTCTGCTCAGGAAGCCTACAGAATCGGGCTCGTCAACAAGGTTGTGCCACAGAGTGATGTCTTGAAGGTTGCAAAGGACCTTGCTCGCAGGATTGCCCGCAAAGGTCAGGTTGCGGTGAGGCATGCGCTTAAGGCCATTGTTGAGGGTTATGAGATGCCGCTTGATGAGGCCCTTGATTTTGAGGCAAAGCTCTTCGGTGAGCTCTGCGAAACCGAAGACATGAAAGAGGGACTGAGGGCGTTCAAAGAAAAGCGTCAGCCTCAGTTTAAAGATAGATAGGAGGAAAAGCATGGATTTTACATTTCCAGAGGAATTAAATCTCCTTCGTGAGATGGTGCGGGATTTCGCAAGGAATGAGATTGCACCCCGCATTGATGAAATGGAGGAGAAGGAAGAAATCCCAAAGGATTTGATTGACCAGATGGCGGAGCTCGGATTCTTCGGCATTATGTTTCCCGAGGAATACGGTGGCTCCGGCATGGGAAAGTTAGGGTACTGTATAATGCAGGAAGAAATCTCCCGTGTGCATGCATCCACCTCAGTTTTGATCGGTGCAAGTGAAGGACTTGCTGGCGGTGCTCTATTTCTTGATGGAACTGAAGAGCAGAAAAAGAAATATCTCACCGGAATTGCCGAGGGGAAGCTCATTGGAGCCTACGCTCTGACCGAGCCCAATGCTGGCTCTGATGCTGGCTCCATCAGAACCTCAGCAGTTAAGGACGGAAATGAGTGGGTGATCAACGGGAGAAAGATATTTATTACCAACGGTGCCATTGCTGATATTGTTATCGTTTATGCTGTGACGGACAAGACATTGGGTCCCAAGGGTGGAATTACTGCATTCATAGTGGAGACTGACTGGAAAGGATTTAGCGTTGGGAAACTTGAGGATAAGATGGGAATTCGCGCTACAACAACGGCGGAGCTGATTTTTGAAGACCTGAGGGTCCCTGAAGAGAATGTGCTTGGTCAGGTGGGAATTGGATTCAAGAATGCACTGAATACACTTGATTATGGAAGGCTAACCCTGGCTTGCGGCTGTCTTGGAGCGGCGAAAGAGGCTGTGGATATTGCATACAAATATGCAAAGGAGAGACAGCAGTTTGGACAGCCTATTGCCAATTTCCAGACCATCCAGAACTACCTTGCGGAGATGGTGATTGACACCTTTGCCATTGAGTCCATGACCTACCGTGTGGCATGGATGGCCGATCAGGGGATGGATATTATCCGCGAGGCATCCATTGTGAAGAATTTTGCATCCGAAGTTTCTGACAGGGTAATTGACAAGGCCTTGCAGATTCACGGTGGATACGGGTACATCAAAGACTTCCCCATTGAGAGGATGTACAGGGATTCGAGGATCAACAGGATTTTTGAGGGGACGAACGAAATTCAGAAGTACATCATCTACAAGACACTGGAGAGGAAAGGGCGTTACTAAACTCCAGACAGACCTCCAGTAGTTTAGGGGGTGATGTTAGCGGATTTTGGAATTAGGTGGGGAGGCGGCCCTTCGGGCCGCCGCCCCAAGTTTCATTAAAGATGAAAATTCTATTTACTAGCTATTCACGAATTACAATCAGTCTCCTCTTAATTACATTCCCTTTCCCTTCGATAGAGATGAAGTAAACCCCTTCTCTCACTTTCAGGTTCAACTTCTTTGTGCCCTTGCCGGTAAATTCTAAGTTTTCTCTCCATATCTCGCGCCCGGAAATATCATATATCCTCACCACAAATTTTCTATTACCTGGAACATTATACTTTATCTCCATACCTCTCTTTGTCACAATCGAAGGAATTACCAGCTCCACTTTGCCCCAATAATTATCTTCTTCCACCTCAATGGCAACGAATGAAATTGTATCGCTAACTGACAAATTGCCAACACTGTCTGTAACTTCAACAAAATACACAATGTTATGCGCAAGGGAATCAGTAATTGCTGGAATCTCTCCTACCCATCTGCCATTTCCAGAATCTGCCATCGCAACGGTATCCCATCCTGTGTCTATCTGATAAATTAGCTGGACATTGTCTATACCACTATAGGCATCTTCCGCCCATGTGTTAATTACCCAGGGACCAACTGATCTCACTGTATCCAGAATTATTGTGAGTGAATCTATAATTGGTGCTGAAGTATCTACACCGAATTGTCCTATATCCGACCATTGTGAAGTATTGCCTGCAAGGTCGTAAGCTCTTACTCGCCAGGTGTGGTTACCTTCTTCAACGACAAAAGTGGAAGTTGTGTCAGTTATAGCAGAGTCAACAACATTACCATCCACCTCAAACATGTACATTACTGGTGTTGATTTCTCGTCCTTAGGAGTCTTTAAAGTGACTTTTGACCAGACAAATGTTACGGTATCACCATCGAGCCAAACATTTCCGATTGGGAACATTAACACAGGTGCCTCAGGAGCTTCTGTGTCAATTGTGAATTGCCACACATCACTCCAGTTCCCTTCATTACCAGCACTATCTATCGCCTTTACCCTCCAATACCACGTCGTATCACTTAACACCATTGTTGTCTCTGATACACTCACAAAGCTACTCTCCACACCTGCAAAACTTTCGTCCATTGATACCTCAATCCAGTAACCTGCTACATCACTTGTTGAATCTATCCCATCACTCCAGTCAAAAGAAATTCTCGATGTGTTCAATATCGCACTATCTGCTGGACTAATTAAACTTACTGGCTCAGGTGGTGTTATATCGACTCCAAACGAATCAATGGGAGTCCAATCTGATTCATTACCTGCAAGGTCAAAAGCCTTTACCCTCCATGTATGTCTTCCTTCTCCCATCACCATCTCGTAGTGGTTCGTGTCCACTGTATCCACTACATCTCCATCCATTTCCAATACATACCTTACCGGTGTTGCCTTCGGTCCATAATCACCCTTCACTCTTTTGGTCACTGCGTTCCACTCAAACTCTACCACCGTATCTCTTAACCATTCTCCCCCAATTGGAGACTCAAGTGTTGGTACATCAGGCACTCTCGTATCTATCGTAAACGTCCTCTCCTCTGACCACTCTGACTCCAATCCCGCATTGTCAACTACCTTCACCCTCCAGAACCATGTTGTATCGCTCAACACCATTGTTGTCTCTGATACACTCACAAAACTACTATCTACACCTGCAAAACTCTCGTTCGTTGATACCTCTATCCAGTAACCTGCCACACCACTTGTCGAATCTATCCCATCACTCCAATCAAAAGAAATTCTCGATGTGTTCAATATCGCACTATCTGCCGGACTGATCAAACTCACTGGCTCAGGTGGGGTTATATCGACTCCAAATGAATCCACCGGTGACCAGCCTGATTCATTACCTGCAAGGTCAAAAGCCTTTACCCTCCATGTGTGTCTTCCTTCTCCCATCACCATCTCGTAGTGGTTCGTGTCCACTGTATCCACTACCTCTCCATCAACTTCCAGTACATATCTCACAGGTGTTGCCTTCAATCCATAATCACCCTTCACTCTCTTACTCACTGCGCTCCACTCAAACTCCACCACCGTATCTCTTAGCCATTCTCCCCCAATTGGAGACTCAAGTGTCGGTACATCTGGCACTCTCGTGTCTATCGTAAACATCCTCTCCTCTGACCACTCTGACTCCAATCCCGCATTGTCAACTACCTTCACCCTCCAGAACCATGTTGTATCGCTCAACACTATTGTTGTCTCTGATACACTCACAAAGCTACTCTCCACACCTGCAAAACTTTCGTCCATTGATATCTCAATCCAGTAACCTGCCACACCACTTGTTGTATCTACTCCATCACTCCAGTCAAATAAAATACTTGATGTGTTCAATATCGCACTATCTGCTGGACTGATCAAACTCACTGGCTCAGGTGGTGTTACATCAACTCCAAATGAATCCACCGGTGACCAGCCTGATTCATTACCTGCAAGGTCAAACGCCTTTACCCTCCATGTATGTCTTCCTTCTCGCATCACCATCTCGTAGTGGTTCGTGTCCACTGTATCCACTACGTCTCCATCAACTTCCAGTACATATCTCACCGGTGTTGCCTTCAATCCATAATCACCCTTCACTCTTTTGGTCACTGCGCTCCACTCAAACTCCACCACCGTATCCCTTAGCCATTCTCCCCCAATTGGAGACTCAAGTGTCGGTACATCTGGTATCCCTGTATCAACTGTGAATACTCTTTCTTCGCTCTCCACCTGATTACCCGCTGAATCAACAACAACAACCTCCCAATAGTATGTACTATCACCCAAAGATACATTATATACTGTATCCGTCACCAACACTTCCTGAGTTCCACTGCCCCAATCTGCATTTGGCCCATATCTTAACACATAATGCGAAAGACCACTCAAACTATCTACAACACTGTGCCATACGAACTCTACATTACTATTATTAAAAATCTCCCCCTCACTTGGACTTATTAATACCACTGCCCCAGGCGCACTCGTATCCACTACAAACCACGTATGGTTTGACCAATCACTTGAAAATCCAGCAAGGTCAAATGCCTTTACTCTCCACCAATACCTACCCTCAGACATTACACTCTGATATATATTTGTATTCACTGTATCTAATATCACTGTTTCCCCGAATACTGAATCTGCTGAAACCTCAATCACATACCTTACCGGACTGCCCTTTGTAACTTGTGTCCAGTGAAAACTCACATGGGTATCATTCAAATACTCTGCTATTGGTGAAATTATTTGAGGTGTTTCGGGTGGTGTATTATCAACGTAAAACAGCCACACGTGCGACCATTCGGATTCATTTCCGGCTAAATCAAATGCTTCCACCCTCCAGTAGTAAGTAGTCTCACTTAATGCAACGGGAGGTGTAAATAATGTGTCTGCTACATTTTCCACTGTTATAGTCCCAGTCCCAAATTCTGAATCCGGTGAAAATTGAAGAGTGTAATGTGATATACCAGAAAGATTGTCCAGTCCTTGATGCCATACGAATTCCATGCCGGATGACTGAGTAACCGCACCACTATCAGGTAAGATTAAAGTTACTGGTTGAGGTGAAATTGTATCGACTCCAAACCATCTACTTTCAGACCATTCACCCACATTGCCAGCAAGATCAAATGCTCTTACTCTCCACCAATATACATTGTTCTGGAAGTTGAAATCGTAATGATTAACTGATACAGTGTCAGTTAAAAGTCTTAGAGCAAAAGCACTATCGAGAGCGACTTCAATAATGTAATTAACAGGAGCTGCTTTCGGGGAGTAATCGTCCAGTGCGAGATTTCTGCCACCCTTAGTTTTTGTAACAGAGGTCCACTCAAAGTGGATGTCTCCGTGATTAACATAAGCTTGAGGTGGTGATGTAAGTGTGACCACTCCTGGAGGTTCTGTATCTATCTCAAAATTTCTCACCTCTGAGTACCTTCCTCTATTACCAGCCGAATCCACTGCCCAAACTCGCCAATAATATATCCCGTCGCTCATTTGAGGCAGAGTATAACTTGTTGTAGTAATAGAATCATAACTTGTCGGGTGAGTAAACGTGTTTGATGTATCAACTTCTATCTGATAAAATTCAACCCCGCTAAGATTATCACTTGCATTATTCCAGGATAATGTGATCCTATTATTGTTAGTTAAGTACCCGTTGGCAGGTGATATTAACGTAGGAGCTGTAGGGCCTGTAGTATCGATAACAAAATCTCTCGCCACAGAATATTCACCAACATTACCCGCTAAATCAAACGCTCTGACTCGCCAATAATATATACCTTCGTTAAGTGAAGTCACATAAGTCGTCGTGTCAAGTGTATCAACAATCATCAAACTATCGAAATTATTGTCTGAGCTCACTTCTATGATATATCTAACTGGTGCAAGTGTATCGCCCTGTCCATTAAGAACGTTTACATTTTCCACAGAATTAACCACATTCCGACGACCAAAGGTGTTAATTGCGTTTTTGAGAACCTGTGACCAACTAAGTACAACAAGGGTATCATTTTGCATCGCGTGTGCCTCAGGAGAAATAAGTTGTGGCACCTCAGGTGTATGTGTGTCTATTAAAATGGTCCAGGAATAATTCCCAACATTGCCAACATTATCTGTAGCACTTACCGTTATTAAGTGTGGTCCTTCTGCGAGAGTGTCTGTAACTTGAAAAGATAACATTGAGTCAGTAATCACCGGAGATACACTATCCCCGTCTACAGTCATAGTTAAACTTAATAAATTAATACCTGATACTGCATCCCTGAAATGGACGGAAATTAAAGGAGTTGGATCATTACCCCAAACACTGTCAGCTGGTGATTCGGAGAAAAATTCTGGTGGTGACGCGTCTTGAATGGACCATGTGAAGTTAGAGGGATTACTAATATATTCACATATTTTACCAAATACCCGGTAGTAGTATTTTACTCCATCTTGTAAATTATGAAAGGTATAAAAAGTATCTGCTATCCACGGACTGGTTGCCACAGTATTAGTGAAACTTGAGTCCAGAGCACATATAAATTGATACGCTGTCATCCCATGCGTGTGGCTAAATATTGTGTTACTGTCCCCTTGTGTATATTCTGGCTCATTGACAATTTCCGGCGGAGAGGGATCTATAACTGTAGTATTTGTTAAGAATACATCTCCATACGGACCAGTGCCAGCGAATAATTTATTCGGCTGAGCGTATCTGCTTAAATAAAGAGTATATACATCAGTAGCATTGTATAAATTCCCCGTCTCTGTCCAGTTTTGCCCGCCATCAGTTGATTTATAGACATTACCATTGTAATTTGTTCCAATGTAGAGAGTATCTCCAATTGGAACTATAGTGTAGACTTTTGACCACGGCCAGCTTGCACCTATCAGGTTTGTCCAGGTTTGTCCTGTATCATTTGAAACCCAGATTTCACCATAATCGTAGTTAGTTCCGATATAAAGCTTATTGCCACAGAACTTCGCATCATACACCCAGGTCGGACCATTGATATACTTTCCTCCAACATCATAAAGATAATTAGACGTGAACACATCACCATAGGGGCCTGTCCCTATCATCAATGTGCTATCTGACTTCACATGAAATGTATAAACCGCATTCGCATTCTCAGGCTTAAATGTATACTCCCACGTGTTACCCCCATCACTACTTCTTTTTATCAGATTTCCACCATTCACACTCACCAGGATAGTGTCTCCCCACCATCTT
>JALXCE010000319.1 GCA_026991055.1 Caldifarciminota bacterium
GAATATATATCGGCCAGGGACTGGGCTGATAACCTCCATCCACAGTGCCATCAATCCATAGATGAGGATCATAATCGGCGCCATAAAAGTTTATCCTTGCTGAATTCTCATCGGGATTGGCTGCATAGAAAGGGTCAGAAGAACTCGGCCACCATGCGTGATACCTCACAACGACAAGCTGGTCAGGAAACTGCATAATTACAGAGTCAAGTGCGTAGTTGGCGCTTGCACAGCCAGGACAAGCAGTATTAGTGATAAGCTCCCCCAGCACCTTTCTCTGGACCGCCCAAATACTTGCGGGGAGCAATATGATTAGCATAATTACTACGATCTTTTTCATAAGCTACTTGCCTCCTTTAAATTTAACACCACATTTTTCAAGGACTTCCCTCACATCGTTCTTTTCTTTTGGCTTATAACCAACCCTGAAATATACGACTTTTCCCGATGTATCCACGACATAGAGGGTTGGTAAAGCCATGACCTTGTACATCAACTTAACCTTTTTCTGTGAATCGAGGAGTACGGGAAATTCCCAGTCCCGGGATTTTACCATGCTTTTTACGCGTGATATCTTGGATGGATTGTCCTCGTTGATAGAAATTAGATAGAAAAGTGTATCGGGTGAGGAAAGCCACAATTCCTGGAGTTCTTTTAGCGCGCGCCCACAAGACCTGCACCACGTAGCCCAAAAATCTATGACAACCGGCTTAGTTTTATATAGTTTACTCAAGGTGTAGGTTTTGCCCTGCAGACTTTTTAGAGTAAAATCAGGAGCTGCCTGCTCTGCATATAACCCTGTTACAAGTAAAGCAAAAATTAAGTACTTCATCACTGCCTCCACTGATAGAATACGCCCATTCTAATAAAAATACAGTGTTTTTTCAAGAAGTAATCAGGTCTGCTGGGAAAACTTCCCATGCAAATAAAGATTTTTGCCAGCTTCTCAGATTGAGCTTGTTCGGAAAATCTCAAAACCTTTGATTTTTAATGAAAAATTTGCCCCCACCTTATTCCTCCCCCCACGCACTTTGTGCGTGGGGGGAGGATAGGTGGGGGGAATTTTCGAACAGGCTCTCTCAGATTTGACAGTAAGAGGAAGTTGCGAGAAAATATTTCAAAAACAAAGGAGATGTGAAAGTGGCGAGACTATTCGAATATCAGGGAAAAGAGATTTTAAGACAGGTAGGAATCAAAACTCCGAGAGGCAAGGTTGTAAAAACACCGGAAGAAGCTCTTGAGACTTTTGAGGAAATCGGTGGTCCTGTGGTAATTAAGATCCAGGTATGGACCACAGGTAGAGCAGGAATCGGCGGAGTGAGGTTTGCAGAGACAGCAGAAGAAGTCAAATCTATTGCCAGAGAGTTGCTGGGTCGCAAAATTGGAGAGTTTGAAGTCAATGAGCTACTCGTTGAGGAAAAACTGGATATCGAGAGGGAATTTTTCGCCGGGATTGTCATCAATGATGCAGATAAGTCACCAGTGGTGATCTTCAGCTCCGTTGGGGGCACCGGTATTGAAGAAATAGCCCGAGAGCATCCAGATAAGGTAGCAAGCCACACAGTTGATGTGGTAAGAGGGTTTCATTCGTATCATGGTAGAGAGCTTGCCAAAAGGGCTGGGATCAACGGAAAGCTTATCGTCAAAGTTGGAAATGTGCTGGCAAACCTTTATCGGGCAATGAAGCTTTATGACGCAAGGTCTGTGGAAATCAATCCTCTGGTATTGACAAAAGATGGAGAACTTTATGCAGCTGACTGTCATATAGTCGTAGACGATTACGCCGTTTATAGACACCCAGATTTGGGGATAGAAATCGCGCGTGAATTTTCGCGCCCTGCTACTGAACTTGAGAAAATTGCGTATAAGGTAGAGAAGGATGATTACAGGGGCACTTTCTATTTCTTCCAGATGGTTAAAGACGTTCCACCTGATGGAAAGCACATAGGCTTTCACGGTGCCGGAGGTGGTGGCTCTATGATGTCCATGGATGCTGTTTTGAAAGCTGGGTTCAAACCTGCGAATTTCACCGACACCAGTGGAAATCCACCTGCATCAAAGGTTTACAGGGCAGCAATGATTATTCTTTCCCAACCAAACATAGTCGGATATTTTGCCTCAGGTTCTGGAGTTGCTTCACAGGAGCAGGTCAACTCAGCTCGCGGTTTTGTAAAAGCATTCCTCGAGGACGAACTCGACATCCCGGCTGTCCTGAGACTCGGGGGAAACCTCGAAGAGAAGGCTATAGAGATACTCGAAACATACTTGAAAGACTTGCCTGTCAAGGTCGAAGGTTACGGTAAAGACGATTCTGCAGATTTTTGTGCAGAACGGCTTAAGGCACTTGTCGAAGAGAATGGGAGGAAGTTACACCAAGTAAGGCCATTAAAAGAATTTGTTCCACCTGAGAACTCATACAAAATAGAGACATTGACGGGAAGTATTTACATTGACCATGAAGCATGTAACAAATGTGAATCCAAGGCTTGTATTTCTGCCTGTCCCAAAGATGTACTCAAACTGGAAAATGGTGTTCCCGTATTGAACCTCGAGCCTGAGGAGGTAAAGAAGGGTAAATGCACGGAATGTCTTGCCTGTGAAATAGCCTGTAAATTTGAAGGAAAAGGTGCCCTTTACATCCATTTACCAATTCCGGGATTAAAAGAATACAGGGAGAAAATCTCGAGGGAATCTTAACCTTTTCTCTGGAATAATTTACGAAGGCTCCAGCGACCGTGCCCGTTAGTCTGATGGTAATAAGAACAATAGTATCTTTTATACTCCCTGTAGCGGTACCCTGAGGCATTAATTGAGAAGAAGTTTAAAACTATTCCAAGAACTTTTGCATCAACTCTTTCAAATAGTTCAACAGATTTTTTAAGCATTTTTGTACTTGTCCATCTGTGCTTCACCACAAGGACTACGCCATCCACAAGGGTACTGAGCTCTACTGAATCCGTAACGGGCATAAGGGGGGCACTGTCTATCACCACATACTCATACCTCCCCCTCATCTCCTCTATCACCCTCCTCATCCTCACACTACCCAACAACTCCGATGGATTCGGCGGTATATGCCCACTCACCAACACATCCAACCCCTCTACCTCACTCCCCCTTATCACTACCCCCAGCTCCGCCTCTCCTACTATCACCTCCGTTAACCCAGGCTCCCTCTCCATCCCAAATATCTTATGCACCATCGGCCTCCTCAAATCACCATCCACCAATAACACCCTCTTCCCCATCTGCGCCATCACTATCCCTAAATTCGACGCCACCGTCGTCTTACCCTCCCCAGCTCCACTACTCGTCACCAATATCACCCTCACCTCCTCCCCAGCCCCACTAAACCTTATGTTCGTCCTTATCCCCTTGAACGCCTCCGCCGTCGGCGACATCGCATCATACTGCGTCACCAACCTCTCCCTCACATCCTTACCCCCCATCTCCGGCACCGACCCTATCACCG
>JALXCE010000320.1:0-10500 GCA_026991055.1 Caldifarciminota bacterium
CCCATCTCGATAAGACCTTCTTTTTATGGCATCTGGTGTGGATTCCCCTGGAAACAGCCGCTCTATTCCTTTACGTAAAAGCGATCTCCATTTCAGATATCTCCATGGCTCTGCCTTTTCTGTCTCTTACCCCTCTATTTCTCATCGTTAATGGATACATAATCATCGGCGAGAAAGTTTCCCTGATTGCCGGAGCCGGGATTTTGCTTATCGTGGCAGGCTCATATGTGATGGGAATACGGAATCTGAAGAAAGGAATTCTCGCTCCCCTTAAGCTTACATTTAGAAATCGTGGAGTTCAGCTCGTGATTTTGGTTGCCTTTTTATACAGCATAACATCCATTAGCGGAAAGATGCTCGTGCTGCATTCGAGTCCGGTGTTTTTCAGCTTTTATTACACCATCGTAATGAATCTTGTGCTCCTGGGCCCCGGGATTATTGGCATGAAAAAGAGCCAGTGGAAAAATTGCCGGTTGCAGCTCGTGGGAGCGGGATTTTTCTACGCCTTCATGACCATCTTCCACATGACAGCCATTAGACTAACCCTCGTAAGTTATATGATTTCTGTTAAGAGACTTTCGGCTATTTTCAGCGTTTTTTATGGCTGGATGCTTTTTAAAGAAAAGGATATCTTGCCAAGAATGGCCGGCAGCGTGTTGATGGTTCTTGGCGCTATCCTGATAACTTTAGGTTCATGAAAAGGAAAAACCTTTTCGTAATATCGGGCACAGTGTTTCTGCTGCTCATGAGCTTGAGCTCGTGGCTCTATTTGCTGCCACTATTTTTAAAGCAACTTGGAGCAAATGACCGCATGGTAGGTGTCTCATATACGCTTTTTACCCTCGGTGGAACTGGATTCCAGATTTTTGGCGGTTTCTTTGCAGATAGATGGGGGCGAAAGCCGGCGATTGTAATCCCAACCTATGTGGCATCACTACTGATATTTTCTATGTCTCTTGCAAAGGTCTGGTGGTTTGTAACTCTGGTTTACTCACTTACTGCAATATTTTCTTCACTCCAGTGGCCAGCATTTCTCTCCCTTGTCGGTGAATCCTGCATTGACCGAGAGAAGGCGTTCTCGATTTTTGAACTTTCGGTTGCCGGGGGATTTGCAGCAGGCCCGCTTGTTGGATTTTTCTTACTAAAATTTCTAAATATTCGCGAGCTCATGATGCTTACAGCCGCCGTTTATCTCCTGTCAGCACTGATCCGTCATTTTATTCTCGATGAGACATTAAAGATGAAGAAGCAAGGGAGCCTGGATTTTACAGGGATTTTCAGCCGAAACGTCTTGATTTTCCTATCAGGTTCAATATTCCTCTATCTTCTCTTTTCCATTACTATCAATGGGCCATTTATTACTCTCCACATGAAAAGTCTCGGTTTAAACGAGAGACGGATTAACCTGCTGATTTCCTATTCCACTCTTTTCTCACTACTGGTTTCCATTGCAGCTGCAAGGATACTGAAAAGCGAAAATCTTGTAAGATACTTCATAACGGCCATGCTGGTTCACAGCACCACTATTTTCATCTGGTCACATTTAATGCCGGGTACACTCAATACACTCCTTCTTATGATATCTTTTGGTGCGGTTCAGCTCATTTTTATCGCTTACAATACGATAGTCACTTCCCTTTCACCGCAATCAAAGAGGGCAAGCACCATAGGCACGATAGGCACTATAAATGGACTTGTATCATCAGGCGGTCCTTACATTGGAATGCTGATAAAAGTCAGCTACGGGATATATGCGACCTTCATGCTGGGAATATTGTTCTCACTCATAAGTTCATTTTTTGTGAGTAGAATCCCCTATCCGAATACCACGTCCAGATAAAGCATGATAACCACACCGATAATGGTCCCAAATGTCGCGTATCTCTCGTGTCCCTTTCGGTGAGTTTCAGGAACGATTTCATCACTTATAACATAAAGCATGGCACCGGCGGCAAATCCCATGGCGTAGGGGATTATTACCTTTATCTGATTAACTGCCCACGCTCCAAGCATGGCAAGTGGTATCTCCACGAGTCCTGAGCGAATACCCGTATAAACTGCATAAAATCCCCTGCTATATCCCGCACTTACAGCAGAGAGCGAGACCGAAAATCCTTCTGGGATATTCTGAATTCCAATAGCAATCATAAGAACAATGGCGTCCCTTATTCTATCTGCCCCAAAGGCCACACCCACGGCGAGCCCTTCGGGCATGTTGTGAAGGGTAATGGCAATTATAAAAAGCCAGACGGCTTTTACTCTTTCCGGATGAATTCCTTCGGTACCGATAATATTGTGCATGTGCGGAATAAGATGGTCTGATAGGTCAAGAAAGAAGGAACCTATTAGGATGCCAATTAAAACAGGCACAATTCCGCCCATTTCCGCACCAGGAATGATGAGACTTGTAAAACTTGCTGCGAGCATTACACCTGCGGCAAATCCCAGTGATGCATCCATAAATCGGTCTGAGGGTTTACGGAAAAGCATCACAAGCAGAGCACCAAATGTGTTGAACAGGGTGGTTGTCAGGCCACCCCAGAACCCGAGCCAGATAGCCTTACCACCAGAAAGGTGTACGAATAGATTAACAAGCGAATCAACCATGACATTTTATAATATAGCAAACCCCACATATTGACTATGGATGGGAAATTTTGGCAAAGGCTGTTTCCGAAACCATATCCCAACTCTCCAGGTTCTTATAATGACAAGAAACTTCCCTCCCCTGCGCTTCGCGCAGGGGAGGGATTGAGGGAGGGGTATTCCGCTTGAAATCTTAAAAAATCCAAGATGTTGCCCCTCCCCTTCATCCTCTCCCCGCAAGTATTTACGCTGGGAGAGGATATAATTGGGAGGCGAAAAATCTTTCTAAAGTAAAAGACAAAATTAAAGAATGTCTCATCAAAACATTCCCTACTTGCACAAGGAGAGTTTCTTTAAAACCTAATATCTTTTCAATTAATCCTTAAACCCTGCCCCGGATTTGTGGCTCAGGCTGTTGGCGTAAACGATAGTGGGGCGGGAGAGCCGGAATTTTTTGATTACCCGGAATGGGTCAACGTACTCCACATCAGCCCTGCCTAATTTTTCAAGCTTCTCGAGGTCAAGTTTCCATTCATCTCCTTTAAAACATGCAGAATACACTCCTCCCTTGTTTATCAGTTCAAGGAAGAAGTGCGACGGTCTGCCGCCCCAGGGCTCAAAATTTCCATAGGACAGCTCAATCAAAAATCCAGCCCGAGACAGCAAACTGTTTGTCACAACTCCCTCATCAACTGTCTTACTCCACATCTTCCCCGGGATAATCAGGATATACTCGTCATCTATGGTCTTATCTAAATGGTCAAGATAATCTCCAATCCTGAGCCTTTCCCGCTCTCCAAGCTTGGCATACTTCTCTGGATCAACATAAACCACATACCTGAAAGTTTTACCCTTTAAAACACCCACAGAAGCAGGTGAGTAAAACCATATCGTCTCCTGGGGTAATTTGCTCGAGGGGTCTGTCCTGTACTTGGGAAAATGGATAGAAAAGAGCGTGAGCTGAAGTAGATACACTATGAGCTTGCCCTCTCTTTCAACGATGGCAAATTCTATGTCAACAGGTTGCTTTGAGCCATTTCTCCTGTTCAGGTTCTCGATGGTTTTCATTAGTTTGAGGAAGAAATCATCCAGCCTGTAATGATTTTTGAATCCCTCGAGTGTTATGTATTTCTCACCTGTGGTTTTCTCCGTGTAAGGGTAGAGCTTACCGTCACGATAAATTGAGACCGTTTTTCTCAGCAAATCGTATTTGTGATTTTTCTCGAGATGCTCAATGACCTCTTTGTCAGGTGCACTCCTGAGACCCCCTCTATCCACAAGGTCAACCTTGTTCTGGTGGTTTTTCTCCACCTTGACCCTGTAACGTTTGCGTTCCTTTTTATCAAGCACGATCCAGACGTTATTCCCCCTCTCATCAACAATGAGAACACCGAGCCCGAGTGCAAAGTATCCCACGGGTCCCTTTGTTCTCACAGAGCCGCCGGTTTCGCTTGCCACGACCACACCACTCATGTGGGGCATGAAAATTTCACCAATCTTTTCACCAATAACCGACTGGATTATCACACTCATGCTTTCCTCTTCCTCAGACACCTGATTGTTCAGACGATAGATGATAGCCCTTTTGCTGAATGTGCTCGCCCAGACCTTTTTGACTGCTTTGATAACGTGCGAAAGTTTTGGGAAGATAGGGGTAAATTCAGATTCGTAAATTCCATGGAACATCACACGTCCCTTTCCCTCTGATATGCCGGATGAGCGGACGATTATCGGAGTGATATGGGTCTTATAAACAAACTGTATGGCTTCCTCAATTTTTCTTTCAATAAAAACCGAGGGCTCGGTCGCGCATATAATTTCTCTGGTTGCCTGCTCGATTTTTTGAACAAAATTGTAAAAAAGCTCAGGGGATTGCTCTTTTACCGTCCTGATGAGTTTTGTGCTTCTCCATCCATGTTCATTAACAAGTTTGATCAAATAATCCTTGTCCTTCCAGCTGAATTTCCCTGACCCTTTAATTTTTTCTATCAGGGTTTCCTGAATGTAGCCTGAAATTCCCTTGAGGAACGTCTCGAAGTAGGCATGGGAGAGAATGGCTGTTCGCGGCACATACATTTCGAATCCAAACTCATCCATCAGGGGCTTTCCATAGAGGTCAATGAATTTTTTGAGCCATTGAAGGGAGGCCCCTTTGCCGCCGATTTCAGGTGCACCTATGATTTTTATTCTTTCATTGGATTCGGTCTCTGGTTTAAATTCAAAAAATGGGGGAAGCTTTGGGGTTTGGGGTAATTTTATCTTTGCTGGCCTCGTCTGCTTCTTCTTGTTCTTTTCATAAAATTCCTGGGCCCTTTTAAGCACTTTGTCGAAGTTATCAATCAAATTGTAAATTCCCCGTGCACCCCCGTAAAACTCTTTACACGCATTTGAGAAATCTCCGGGCAGTTCTTCCTGACCCTTCTGGGTGATGAAGCGGGGTAAAATGCTGATGCTAACAGGGTAAATCCATGGATAGTTGATGAGTATCTCTGTCGCAACAGCCGAGCCTGAAAATCCATCTCCAAGGTGGTAGTCAAGGAGAGCAAGGCCGGTCCATTTCCCATGTTTTTTCAAAAGTTCCAGTGCCTGTGGCGTATTTTCTGCCAATAGCGGAACGTATCCTTTTTTCTCAATTACCTTTTTCAGTGTACTTCGAACACTTTCATTGTCGTCAACGACGAGGATATATTTGAAATTCATGGCAAGAATTGTAAACTCAGAGGCCAATTTGTTCAAATTAGCTCTGAGTGGGCGCGAAGATATTTCCTCCACGCACTTTGTACATGGGAAATAAGAAAAGAGGATCCCAAAAATCACCAAAATTTTTTAAAAGGACAAATCAACTACCTGAATGGGGGTATCCTATTTACGTGCAAAGTGCTGTTTAATCCTTTACCAGGAGACGGAGAAGTTTTAGGTGAAAGTCTGATAATATCTATAAACGCTTTGTCATACGGTTTCGCTCTCGATGCATTTTATTACTCCTTTGTCAAATGAAAAGACTTTGACCTCGGGAGAGTTTTTGCCGTAGGCGCAGAGAAGGGCATCTACAAAATCCAGATTTGTGGTTTTATAAATTTCAAGGGCATTTATGACAATATTCTTGTCACTAATTTTTACAGTTTTAATCCTCAAAAGGTTGCTGAGAGCTTCTGAAATTTCTTTCCGTCTGACTTTGTAGAGACCAGCTAAAACATAGACTACTTCTGCAATAACCGATTGTAAAATTTGGACTGTTATTTTGCCGTCTATTGCGGCGTCAAAAAGCTCCTCAGCCTTTTTATAAAACTCTTCGTGATCTGCGAGAAGGTATCTTAAAATTACATTTGCATCAACGATTACGGTGTTTTTCTTTAAGTTCATTTTCGATGGCTTCCTTCTCCATCTTCATAACCTCATCTATTGACTTATTTTTGATCGCATATTTTTTTAGCATCCCACCAGGCTTTCTTATGGGCCTGATAACTATTTTCTCGCCCTCCATCTCTATCTGGACGATGTTTGTCCCAAGCTTTTTCCTGAGAAGAGCAGGGATAGTAATCTGCCCCTTCTTTGTAATTTTTGCAATCGACATCTTACCTTCCTCCAAATTCTTACTTTCTTAAAAATTAATCCGTAAGATGGTAAAATTCAAGTGGCTGGAGAGAGTGTGTTCGAAAATTATCCCCTCCTATCCTCCCCCACGCACAAAGTGCGTGGGGGGAGGCAATAGGTGGGGGCAAATTTTTCGACAAAAATTAATGGATTTGAGATTTTTCGAACAGGCTCAGTGGCTGGAGCCTATTTAAAAGACTACATTTTTGAGACAGGTGGGGCCATGTACTTTTCCTCTCGCTTCGAAAGTCGTGCACAGGGAGAGGTTATTGTGCCTGAAAATTTAGAAATTCAAGATGAGAACCCTCACCCTGACCCTCTATCGCAGAGTGGGAGAGGGAAATTTACAGATTTTTTTGATTGAAATTTTTTAGTTGTGTCCCCCCACCTGAATTCTCCCCCCGCAAGTATTTACGTGGGGAGGGGGAGTTTTTGCGGTGATGGATTTAATGGATTGGGTAGAAAGACCATAAAATCACGGCATTTCTGCTTATCCCTATTGATTATTCGCTAATGGGCAGTTAATCATTGGGAATTGGAGGCCTGAAATGAAAGTTTTGATGTTGCTTTTACTTATCACATTAGGGACAAAAAAGGTGATCGTTACGAGTGTTAGCCCTTTGAGGCTCATTATCAATGAAATAGTTGATACCTCACAGGTCAAGGTGATTAATATCGTTCCAAGAGGGCAAAATCCGCACACCTTTGATCCTCGCCCCTCTGATGTTAAGAAGATCGCAAACGCGTGTGCTTTTGTTTATATTTCCGACATTGCCGAATCCTGGGCGCCTAAACTTGTTAAAAATCTCCCTCCGAAAAATAGGCCCAGAATTTTGAAAGTATGGACACTTCTTGGTAGGAAAGAGAGCATTTACATTAATCCTCACTTCTGGTTTGACCCTTACACTGTAAAAAAGCTCTCTCGGATACTTTCGGATTCTCTAAAAGACTGTGGGGCCATTGGAAGTGAAAAATTCGCCACACGTCTCGATTCCCTCATTCTCTGGATCAATACAGAGCTTCCAACTCTGAAGACGAGATGTTTTATTCCATCACACAACTCATGGACAGTATTTGCTAAAGCCTTTCACATAAAAACCACCACTCCGCTATGGACAACCGAAGGGACAGAGCTTTCACCACGGAAAATCATCAGAATAATGAAACAGGCGAAAAAATGCGGGACAAAGGTCCTCGTACTGGATTCAATATATAATCCTGACCTTGTGACCCCGTTCAGGGAAAATGGCTTTAAAATTGTTGAGCTTGATCCTCAGGGTTGGGATGAGGTGACTTATACAGAGTTCATGAAGAAGAATCTGACTAAACTTTTTGAGGCATTAAATGAAAGCAATTGAGGTCAAACATTTAACAGTAAAAAGAAACGGAAAGTTTATTCTCGAGAATGTAAATTTAAGTGTCGAGAAGAATCAGATTTTTGCAATCTGTGGCCCCAATGGTGGAGGAAAGACCACACTATTAAGGAGCATTATCGGCATAGTTCCTTACGAGGGAACAATAAAAATCTTTGGATTTTCACCCAGAGAAGCGGTTAAGAGAGGGCTCATCAGTTATCTCCCCCAGAGATCACCTATGGATTACACCTTTCCAGCCACTGTTTACGAAGTTGTTATGATGGGCAGATTAAAAAAGATGGGAATTATCAAAATTCCATCACATTCGGACCGAGAAAAGGTCCTGAAAAGTCTTTCCATGGTTGCCATGGATGAGTTTAAAGATAGGCCATTTTCAGCCCTTTCAGGCGGACAGCAGCAGAGGGTTTTAATAGCCCGAGCTCTTGCTTCGGAAGCAAAAGTCCTACTACTGGATGAGCCTATCACGGGCCTTGATATTCAGGCCCAGCAGGTTTTTTACACCATGCTGACCGAGTTGAGAAAAAAGACTGATATCACAATTGTCATGGTTTCCCACGACATCGGTGTGGTTCCAGCCTTTGTTGACGTGGTGGCATGTCTCAATAGAGAACTCTTTTATCATGGCGCACCCTCAAAGGAACTCAATATAGAGCTCCTAAAAAAGGTTTATGGCGGAGACGTTGGAATCTTAATTCACGGACATCATCATGGAACTACTTAGCTATACATTTTTTCAAAGGGCCTTAATTGGAGGCATTCTCCTCAGTATAGTTTTCTCGCTGTTTTCATTTTTTGTGGTGGTGCGGAAACTTTCCTTCGCTGGCGTGGGCATTTCTCACACTGCATTTGGGGGTATTGCCGTAGGTATAATCCTCGGAATTGATCCCTCTATCTCGGCCCTCATTTTCGCCATTTTGATAGCAATTTTTATCGCTTACACAAGCCAGAAGCGTAAACTACACGAGGACGCGGCGATTGGGATATTTTTCTCATTTTCAATGGCACTGGGAATTGCAATCATATCCAGGTTTCACCGCACAAATGTTGATATCTGGAGCTTTTTATTCGGCAACATAACGACCATTACACACGGAGATTTGATATTTTTCTCAGTGGCAACGGCAATAGTGCTGGTTTATTTCATTTTCTTTTTCGGTGACCTGGTTCTCATCGGATTTGACCCGGAAGTAGCTCAAAGCTATGGGATTAATGTTAGGCTTCACAACTACGTTTTTATGACGCTTCTTGCCATGGTTATTATCATGGGAATAAAAATGGTGGGGGTAATTTTAATTTCGGCCTTCCTTGTTCTTCCTGCCACCATTGCATCGGCATTCTCAAAGAGTTTCATCAAAATTATCGGGCTTTCAGTCCTTGTTAGCCTGGTTTTTACAGTTGCAGGGCTTTTTCTTTCTTATTATCTGGATATGCCAAGCGGGGCAACTATTGTAATGACAGGAACAGCGCTATTTGCTCTAACTTACCTCAAGGGAAGCTAATCTTCGAGAGTGTACTCGAAGAGGAATATCGTCGCAGAAATATAGATAAAATCGAAGAGTGCGAGAAATTTGAGCCAGCTTGAAGGATCAATTTTACCTGTGAAAAAAGCCTCCGTTGACTTTGTCGCAGCAATTATCAGTGGCACGATGATGGGGAAAAACAAGAGTGGCAAAAGTATTTCTCGCGCCCTCGTCCTGAGCAGCACGGCTCCCTGTAGAGTGCCAATAAACGTGAGTCCCACCGTTGCAAGGATTACAGTTAGAATTAAAATCCAGTAACTCCCCGCAGGTGAAACCCTGAAAAGTACAGTAATGATGGGGTAAACGACGACTTCAATAATGGTGATGAGAAGAAAGTTAAAAAGGGATTTCCCGAGCAAAATGAAAGTGGGATCGTAGGGCATGAGAAGTAGTCCTCGTAGCGAGTCCTCCTCGGTTTCAATTGAAAATGAGCGATTGAACGCAAGGGTCCCCGTGAAAATGATGGTAACCCAGAAGATGCCTGATGCGAGAAGTCCGGGGTCAATTATGCCTGGTGGGAATGCAAAGTTGAAGATTACCACTGTGAGAAGCGCGAATACGAGGAGTGTGTTTATCATTTCCTTGGTGCGAAACTCAAGCGTGATGTCTTTTATGAAGAGTGTAAAAGCCGCCCTGAAGAAACTCATTTGAAAACTTCCTGAAGTTTTTCCATTGAAATCTCGGGTTTATGGAATTCGTGGATAAATTTACCACTCTGCATTACGAGAACCCGGTCAGATAATCTTGCTGCAATGTCAATTCTGTGGGTTATGAGTATGAAAGACCTATCCCTTTGCTGGTTTATGATTTCGACGGTTTTCTCAACTCCTCCGGGGTCGAGGCCAGAAAATGGTTCATCGAGCAGAAGAATCTCAGGCTCGGCCATAAAAACCCTTGCAAGTCCCAGTCTCACTTTCATTCCCCGCGAATATTCCGTGAATCTTTTTCCGAGGTTCCTCTCCATTCCAAAGATTCTTGCCCATCTGAGGGCATTATCCTGAGAAATACCAAGCATTTTAGCATAAAAATCGAGGTTCTCAAGTCCTGTGAGGTTTCTGTAGAAAAATGTGTCGTGGGATAGCACCCCCACTTTACGTTTCATTTCTGGATATTCCTCAGGATTCTTTGAAAATAGCCAGACTTTCCCTGAAGTGGGTCGGGTAGTGCCGGAAACAATTTTGATAAATGTGGTCTTTCCTGCACCGTTAGGGCCGAGGATGGAGACAAACTCTCCCTTTCTTAAAGTGAAACCAATTCCTTTTAACGCGTATTGCTCACCGTACTTTTTTACGAGTTTCTCAACTTTAAGAACTTCAGAGTCTGTCACAGATTTTCTTCTTTGCCTTATTAAAGTCTTCTTTTGAGAGGATGCCTTTGTCTCTCAATTCAATGAGCTTTTTAAGCTCTTCGAGAAGGTCTTCCTC
>JALXCE010000320.1:10510-11369 GCA_026991055.1 Caldifarciminota bacterium
CCCCTAACTGTTTTTAACCTGAGGAAGATGATGATAACAAGGACTATAACTGCAACTGCGATGGCGATAGGGATCTCTACGTTGCTTTTTGAGCTACCACCGCCTGGAACCGGCCCCTTTGAAATTTCAAGGTCAAAGCTTTCAGTGGGCTTCGAAAGGTTATAGACAACGTATGTCTGCCCATTTATATTTTGTTCGCCCTGGTTCTTGAAAAATTTTGATTTCACTTTGACACCAGGTGCGGTGAAAATTTGAGCAGAGGTTATCCTTTTGGGAAATTCGCGATGAAGTGTAAGCTTTTCGCCTGGCGCTATGTAGTTAAATGCAATGGTTTGATTTCCCGGGTAAACAACATCGTTGTAAAAAACTGTATCGCCAACCACCATCCATTTTTCTTCATTCTGTGGCTGAATAAAAGTTATAGAATCGGTACCGTGCGGTAGAAAGAAATAGACGTAATACTGGGCGTTAAAGGTTTTGTTGCCCTGATTGTTCAGATTCAGCGCCTCAACGATGTAGTATCCGCCGGTTTGAGGCTCGGGGAATATCACGATATGGTAATTGGTTAGCTCGATATCGTCGTCTTTGTCTGTTACATCGTAAACCGGTACCTCGAGTGTCAGAGTATCACCTTTGAACTGGCCAACGTCTGAGAGATAGCTCACCCCTTTGTAGTTTACTTCTGCTTGATAAAATAATTTTGGATTTGCCCTTTTAATTACGGCAATACCATTACGTGGTTTCACAGATTTTGAAAATTTGATATTGTTGGTCGTATCAAATCCCACCACACTCACCATTATGTTTTTGAGAGGTTTTGAGGGCTCTGTGCCGTTAGTTACTTTTATGATGAGCGTGT
>JALXCE010000321.1 GCA_026991055.1 Caldifarciminota bacterium
AAGTAACTTCTTCATCTTATCACCTCCTGGTTGAATTTTACCTTTCTACTGCAAACCTGTCAAATAGCTAAATATCAACGGGAATTCTAACAACTCTACCCGGTTTGATCTGTTTCGGGTCTTTGATCCTGTTGACTTTCATTATCTTTGACACACTTACACCATACCTTGCCGAAATTGCGTATAGTGTGTCACCCTTCCTGATGCGATATTTGATAAGCTTCGTCTTACGGCTTTTTGTTTTTGTGTTCCTTTTAACTTTTGCCCCTTGCTTAAAAACGATAAGTTTATGCCCGGGTCTTATCCTGCTACTCCTTAGATGATTCCATCTTTTTAGCTGAGCAACAGTTACGCCAAATTTTCTTGCGATTCGTTTGAGCGTGTCTCCCCTTTTCACTCTGTAATAGACCACCCTTGTCTCGTGGTTCTTGTTAACAATCTTGAGGTTCACATTTTCAGCCATATACTGGGCATAACCTTCGCTTATGGGGATGACAAGAATCCTCCCCCTCCGTATCCGCCGGGGATTGCGGATTCTATTCACCCTCATCAACTCACGAACACTCACTCCGTATCTTCTGGCAATTACGTAAAGGTTTTCGCCCCTTCTAACCCTATGATACGTAATGGTGTACCACTTCCGCCTCGGAGTATTTTGCATTGCTGCAACAAAACGGTCCTTCGTGCCCGGTGGGATTCGAAGGTAATAGTTCTTGTAATATGGGGGCGCCATTCCACGTTTAAAGGAGAGGTTATACTTAATCATTTCGCCAATAGGAACGCCTGCCCACTTAGCCGCTACATCCAGAGACACCGGTCCGGGCATTCTGACTGAATCATAAACAAATGGGTCGGCAGTAGTTTTGAGCCTGATCCCATATAGCTCGGGGTGGCTTAAAACCGTAAGAACTGCAAAGAACTGCGGCACATAGTTCCTCGTTTCTCGTGGTAATCTACGCTTGAGCTTCCAGAAATTATCCGTTCTCATACGCCTGATCTTTCTCTGGAGCTTTCCTTCTCCGTAATTGTAAGCTGTCAGGGCAAGGTCCCATTTGCCAAAGATCTGATACAACGTTTTGAGGTACTTAACAGCTGCATCCGTTGATTTTATCGGGTCTCTTCTCTCGTCTATCCACCAATTAACGGTGAGTCCAAATTTTCTCGCACTACCCGGAATAAACTGCCAGACCCCGACGGCGCCGGCCCGAGAACGAGCAAGAGGCTTAAACCCGCTTTCAATAACAGGCAGATAGGCAAGTTCCTCTGGCAGGCCAGCTTCCCTGAGCTTTCTCCGGATAATCGGAAGGTAGGGTGCTCCTCTCTCGATAGACTTCTCAAGCCATCTGCGGCCAAAGGGATTTTTACCGTAGTATCTGATCCATTTAGCAATCTCCCTGCGGTTGTCTGGAATCTCTATCCCCAGCTTCTTCTCCTCGGTTTCAACGTATTTCTTTTCCTTTGGGGAGAGTTTGACGTTTTTAACACCCTTTAGTTTGGGCTCTTTGATCTCCGGCAGAAGGGTGTCCGGGATCTCAACGGGAACAAGTACAACTCCATCGTCTGAGATCCCGTGGTAGTATGGCGTAATGGAACAGGAAGTCAGTAAAAAAGCAAATATAAGGACACCAGGTAAAATTTTTAGTGGCAGTTTCATTAAAGCTTGTATCCTATTTTCCGCAGGAAGTCCTTTCTCCAGGCGATATCCTCATTGCCTTCAACGCCAAGAGGTGGCTCTCCATCGATTACCCCAAGAATCCCTCTTCCCTGCTCTGTCTCAGCAATTATCACCTCTAAAGGATTGGCCGTAGCCGCGTAGATATTCACCACCTCATCAACATTTTTCACCGCCTTCATTACATTGATAGGATAGGCATTTCGAAGAAGAATAATGAAAGAATGGCCTGCTCCAATATTAAGGGCATTTTTCTTCGCAAGTTCAACAAGCTCCTCATCGTTTCCGGTCCATCTAACAAGCCTCTTTCCTGAAGATTCACAGAAGGCGAGACCAAATTTTATGCCAGGAACACTCGTTACAAGTGCCTCGTGTAGGTCTTCAACTGTTTTAATAAAATGAGATTGCCCAAGAATTAGGTTGACCTCCTCGGGCTTCTCCACTTTTACAACTTTAAGCTCCATAACAGAACCTCCTTTTTATCAGCCTTTTTTCAGGTCTTTAAGGTAAAAACTGTGCTCCGGTGCAGGGAATTTACCGGACTTTACTTCTTCAATGTATTCCTTCGTGGCTTCAATGATTTCTCTACCAAGCTCACGATACCTTTTAACAAATCTTGGTTTTATGTCCTCAAAAATTCCAAGGTAATCATGAAAGACAAGTACCTGGCCATCAGTGTACGGGCCAGCTCCAATACCAATAGTGGGAACAGAAATGGACTCGGTGATCTCCTTTGCCACCTCCACCGGTACACTCTCGAGTACAATAGAAAAAACACCCGCCTTTTCAAGGGCCTTTGCATCATTTTTGAGTCTCTCGATTTCCTCGTCAGTCCTTCCCTGCACTCTGTAGCCACCGAAGACATTAACCGATTGGGGAGTTAGCCCTATATGGCCCATCACCGGTATTCCAATTGAAACAAGCTCTTCAATGAGATCAGCTATTCTCTCACCACCCTCGAGTTTAACCGCATCAGCTCCGCCTTCCTTGAGCATCAGGCCGGCGTTAAAAATCGCATCCTGTCTGCTCACCTGATAGGAGAGGAAAGGCATATCTGCTATAACCATTGCGCGGGTTACACCGCGTTTCACAGCCTTTACGTGGTAAATCATTTCTTCAACGGTAACGGGAAGGGTTGTTTCATTACCCTGAATCACCATCCCGAGAGAATCACCCACAAGAATCGCGTCAATTCCAGCCTGATCAAGGAGCTTTGCTGTAGGATAATCGTAGGCTGTTAGCATCGTGATCTTCTCACCATTTCTTTTCTTCTTAAGAAATGTCCTGACGGTTACTCTCTTTACCACTCTTTTACCTCCACATCCTGTGATTCTCCCTTCTCCGGTAGCTCAAATGATGAGGTGTCCACTGTGATAAACTGTACACCGTCTTTTAGATTCTTAACTGTCTCGATGAGGAGTCCACCGTAAATCTTTCGTTTTACTGTCACTTTATTGTCCTCCGGACTGAGCGAAACGTATAGTCCGCCACCGAGATAACCGGCATCCATCTCCTGCGCAAGGTATGGGAATAATTCTCGCGTTTCACCGTTCAAATCGCCAATCATAACAAAGGGCTTTGTCTCTGAAATAAACTCACGTAGAAATTCCAGTAACCCCTGAGGAGAATCCATCTTTTTCACATGTATTTTCGAAACAGGGAACTTCCGCGCCATCTCTACGATTTCATCGCCCACTTTCCCCGCAAGAACCACGTTTACAGGATGTCCAAGCTCTTCCTTCAAACTCAGGGCTGGAGTCAGCATCTTCAGTCTCTCTTCGGG